>DASVKR010000001.1:0-3316 GCA_036385275.1 Candidatus Cryosericum sp.
GGCTGGACCTATGGATACGTTCGGACCGAACCTGATCTTCTGACTCTGTTTGCCTCGCTGGCTGAGCATACAGGGTTCACCCTGGTGACGGTCACCGCCTCCGCGGGAAGAGCCATCCTCCAGAAGGAATGCGGAGGAGTCATGCCTGCAGAACCATATCTTCTGTACGACGTGTATGTGGGAACTGGAACGGACCGCGAGACGTTCGGCCGCTATTTCGACCTCCTTGGTCTCCGGCGTCTCCGGACGCCACCGCTGACCGGCTGGACAAGCTGGTACAACTACTACGCGGCCATCACGCAGGAGATCCTTCGGCACAACCTTGACGCTCTGAGCGAACACGAGGTCCCTCTCGATGCCTTCCAGATCGACGACGGGTGGCAACATGCCGTCGGTGACTGGCTGACAACCAATGCCAAGTTCCCGGACGGGATGGGAGCTATGGCCGAGGCAATCCACGAGCGTGGCTACAAGGCTGGCTTGTGGCTGGCGCCCTTCATCGCCGAGGAAGTATCTGACTTGCTGCGCGATCATCGCGACTGGTTCCTTACCGAGGACGACGGACACCTCGTCAAGGCTGGTTACAACCCAAGCTGGAGCGGCTTCTTCTACTCACTTGATATGGCAAACCCGTCCGTCCACTCCTACCTCCGCGATGTGTTCGATCTGATCCTGCACACCTGGCACTTCGATCTGGTCAAACTCGACTTCCTGTACGCCGCCTGTCGCAAAGCCCCCGAGGGCAAGACACGAGGCCAGGTCATGTCCGAGTCCATGCAGTTTCTGCGCGACATCATCGGGGACAAACTCATTCTGGGGTGTGGCGTTCCACTTGGCCCTGCTTTTGGGCAGGTCGACTTCTGCCGAATCGGCGGAGATGTCGCCCTGAAGTGGGAGGACCACCTGCTCTCGACGATCCACTACCGCGAGCGCGTATCGACAGTCTGCGCGCTGCGAAACGCGATCAGCCGATGGCACCTGAACGGGATGGCTTTCTGGAACGATCCGGACGTCTTCATCCTTCGCGACACCGGAAACAGTCTGACGGAGGCACAGCGTCGCACGCTCTTCCTTGTGAACCAGGCGATGGGGGGCCTCGTCTTCACGTCAGACGACATCTCCTCCTACACGGACCCACAGCTCAGGCAGTACCTTTCTCAGTTTCCGTTCTCTGCGAAGGCCATCGACGAGGCCAAGCCATTCGGTGAGGCATGGCGCCTGACCTTGCACGTAGAGAACACCACATACGTCGTCGCTGCCAACCTGGGCTCCCGGCCTGCTACGATAGAGCTGAATCCTGGTGTCTACTACTGCAATGGGCACCTGATCGACGGACGAGAGCCCCTGCAGCTCCTTCCCTTCGATTCGACCTGTCTCCGGAAGGCGCGCGGAGATGACGTTGAACTCCTTGGAACGACGACCCACCTGTTCCCGGGACTCGATGTCGCGCACTTCGAGTGTCACGAAACATCCATAGTATTCCAGCGGTTCGACACCGCCCAACTCGAGGGCGAAGCCCTGATCGGCGTCCCTGACGCATCCGATCGATGGACCGTGAACGCGGTTGCTGCAACCCCAGAGCGGCAGGGCGTTTACACGGTCTTGCGAGTGCCCGTCGTGCGAGTTGCGCGGCCGGTCGATTCAGGCATACTACTGACGGCGGTAGCACCAGACAAGGAGGTATGACCATGGAACCATTTGCATTGCCAGAGAGTTTCCTGCTGGGCACGGCGACAGCTTCGCTGCAGATCGAGGGTGGTGATCGCAACAACAGCTGGTATCGCTGGGTTCAGACCGGTCATGTCAAGGATGGCACGAGCTGCATTGTAGCTGACGATCACTGGAACAGGGTGACTGAAGACATTGCACTCATGAAGCAGCTCCATCAGCAGACCTATCGGATGAGTCTGGAGTGGAGCCGCATCGAGCCGGCTCGGGGGCAGTTCGACAAGGACGCCATGGACCACTATCGTCTCGAGATACAGCAACTGGTGAACGCCGGAATCAGGCCTCTTGTCACGCTGCACCATTTCTCAAACCCGTTGTGGCTCGAGGACGCGGATGCCTGGGTCAACCCGGACGTCATCGACCTGTTCGAGCGGTACACCGCGTATGTCGTCGAGAACCTTGGCGACCTTGTAAGCGACTGGTGCACCATCAACGAGCCGAACGTCTACCTCGCGACGGGATACGTCATGGGCGGATGGCCGCCGAGCGACATCAGTATCACCAAGTACTTCAGGGGCGCTCGTAACATGATCGCGGCACACATCAAGTCCTATCGCAAGATCCATCAGGTGCGTGCCTCCAATGGCTACAATGATACGATGGTTGGCGTCGCCAATCATCTCAGGCTGTTCGATCCCAAGCAGGGCAACGGTCGTGAACGGTGGGCAGCAGGCATGTATGAAAGGCTCTTCCAGGAGCTTTTTGTCACAGGGATGTGCGAGGGAAGGCTCCTCTCGCCGCTGGGCGGCGGATACCCTCTTGGCGAGGGTCGCTACTTCGATTTCCTCGGCGTCAACTACTATACGCGTGACATCGTCGACTGTTCCGGCAGGTCCGCGAACCCGCTGGGCAGGCTTGAAGTACGCGAAGACAGCCAGAAGAACGACCTTGGGTGGGAGCTGTACCCTGAGGGGCTGTATCGTGTCTGCAAGAAGTATTGGGACCGCTACCATACCCCTATCTTCATCACTGAGAATGGCACGGCCGACGCCAAGGACGCCTTCCGAACCAGGTACATCTACGACCACCTTCTCCAGGTGAGCCGGCTCATCGAGGACGGGGTAGACGTACAGCGCTACTATCACTGGTCCCTGATGGACAACTTCGAGTGGATCGAGGGCCTGAGCGCGAAATTCGGTATCGTCGCAGTGGACTACACCACGCTGGAGAGGACAGTTCGTACCAGCGGATGGTTCTATGCCGACGTCGCGAAACATCGCGGCGTCACGGAGAAAATGATCCAACAGTACCTTGCCTGAGAGGAGCAGTCTCTACGATGAGTCTGATGATGGGATCCCGACAGACAACCTCATATGCATATGCCCACACGCCCCAGCGCCGGACGCAGTGTACGGCACGCCGGATGTCTGCCCAGCGCCGGACAAGCCAGCTCTTGTGGCCTGTTGTGATACGACAGGATGCACATGCACTTGGCGGAACCCGAGCGAGACACGGACACTCCTGACCATGCCAGAGTTGCTCTCTGTATGCTTCCTGTGGCACTTCCACCAGCCACAGTATCAGGATCTCACGTCGGGAACAGCACTGCTTCCGTGGACTCGGCTTCACTGCGCACGCAACTACGCGA
>DASVKR010000002.1:0-8499 GCA_036385275.1 Candidatus Cryosericum sp.
AGGTCACCGGACCAGCCGGTGAACGTGTAGCCGGCAAGGGGTGTAGCGGTGAGGGTAACGACCGTGCCAGAGGGATACACTGACATGTTGGGAGACTTTACGACAAAGCCCGAACCCGTGACACTGACGTTCAACGTGCGCGCGGGGACAACGGCGAACGTAGCAGTGACGCTCTTGTTGGCATTCATTGTGAGAGTGGCGGGGTTCGTCGTGCCACTGAGGCTCCCTGACCAGCCCGTGAAGGCGTAGCCGGCAAGGGGGGCGGCGGTGAGAGTGACGACCGTGCCAGCAAGATAGGAGGATTGGTTCGGAGACTTCCCGATCGTGCCGCCCAAGGTCGGCGAGGCTGTCGTCGAAAGCACATATGTGGGCAGGGCAGTGAAGGTCGCCGTGACGGTTCTGTTACCCGTCATCGCAATGGTCACGGGGTTCGTGGAGCCACTGAGGTTCCCGGTCCAGACGACAAAACCGTAGCCGAAAGCAGGAGTAGCGGTAAGGGTGACGACGGTGCCGTAGGAGTAGGTCGCCTGGTCAGGACTCTTCGTAACCGTGCCGTTCACGGGAGGCGTCACCGTGAGGGTGTAGGCGTCCGGAGTGAAGGTGGCCGTGACGGCCTTGTTGGCGTTCATCGTGACGGTCGTCGGATTCGTCGAGCCCGTAAGGTCACCGGACCAGCTGGTGAACGTGTAGCCGGCAAGGGGTGTAGCGGTGAGGGTGACGACCGTGCCAGAGACGTACGATGACTGATTGGGCGACTTGACGACAGAACCGGAGCCGATCGTGTCCAGGGTCAGGGTATACACGGGCGGAGTCGTGAAGCTCCGGATGCTGGACCAAGGAGAGGTCCCAGCCGCGTTTGTCGCGTTCACGCGCCAATAGTGCCGAGTGGCTGCCGCAAGAGTGGGTGTAGTCAGAGATGTCGCTGAGGTAGTTTGGCTCAAGACTGTAGTGCCGAACGTGCTGCTGTGGCTAACCTGAACCGTATAGGAGGCGGCGCCCGCCGCGATTGCCCACGTGAGGGTCGGGGTGAGCGATCCCAAGGTCGTGCCGTCAGCAGGAGAGGAGAGGACCGGAGCCAAGGGAGTCACGGGGACAGCGGGGGTCGTGAAGTTGTGCTGCACGGTCGTAACAGATCCAGCAGCGTTTGTTGCTGTTACGTGCCAGAAGTAGAGGGTGCTTGGCGCGAGCGTAGGTGTGGTAACAGAGGTGCCAGTGGTGCTCTGGCTCCACACGAGGGGAGTGGGGAAGTAGTCGCGCGCGCTCAGGTCCACAGTGTAGGAGGTGGCCCGCGCCGAGGCTGCCCAGGTAAGGGTGGCTGCAAGGGTCGAGAGGGGCGGGCCGCCGCTGGGCGGAGATAGGAGGATAGGGACCGCGGGCTTTTCGAGCGCCGCGGGGGTCGTGAAGCTCCAGGTGCTGGACCAGGCAGAGGTCCCGACGGCATTCCTGGCGTTCGCGCGCCAGTAGAGGAGAGTGCCAGCGGGGAGGGAGGTTGTCGTGATGGAGGTTCCAGTGACACCCGATTGGATGAACTGCGGCGCGCCAAAGAAGGCGATGTCGCGGTTGACCTGCACCGTGTAGGAGGTGGCGCCCGCTGCCGCGCACCAGGCAAGAATCGGGGTGAGAGATCCAGCGGTGCTGAGGTCAGCAGGAGATGAGAGGATCGGAGCGGAGGGGACGCTGGGGACAGCGTCATGCGTGAATGCCCGGATACACAGATTGGCCGTCGTGTTCAATGAAGTCAAATCGCTCCACGAGGTGCCGTTGCTGCTGCGATAGCTCTGTCCCGGCGCGGCGACTGCAGCAGATGAGTATCCCCCTTGAGCGTACTCGTACGCGAGGGGATAGGCCCAGCCCGACGTCGTCATCCCGACGGCTACGGCGATCTTCTCTCCATGCGCAACCGTCACGGGCGAGGCCAGGGAGACCGTGTGGTATCCAGCTTCGTCAAAGGCGCCCGACTCCTCGGTCAGCTTGTTGGAGAAGACTGCACCAGAGACAGTACCATAGATGCGCAGGGTATACGACGTTCCACTATCGGTCGTGTAGAACCCGACGCGGTCGATGACCTCGGAACCGCTGCCGGCGTTCAGCGTGAACACGTTGGCTCCCCACGCGGTCGGACTGGCAAATCCCAGAGAACCGACCCACCCAAGGTCGTCATAGCCGTAGTTGTGCGTGTCCACTGGAGCCCCTGTGCCAAGGACGAAGACCCAGTTGTTGCGTCCGATGACGGAGTCGTAGTAGGATACGTAGAAATAGCCGGCGTCACCCCATCCGGTCCCCCAGTTGTTTCGGATGATGAAGGCCCCATCGCCTGCGGGCGCGGTCTTGAAGTTCAAGCGGCTGTAGGAGTCGTCCCATCCGACAATCGCGACTGCATGGTTGCTGGTCCCAGACCCGTTATAGTAGTATGAGTGAGGTCCTTCATTGTAGGACCCGTCGGTCCAGTACATGGAGGTTTGAACTGCCCCCCACTGCTGCACAGCGGATTTCAGAGCGGCATTGTCGAGAGGATAGTCGAGAGGATAGTCGAGAGCGTTCTTGCGGTCCGGGATCGCCAGAGCAGCCGAAAGGTACCGGGGAACCGTAAGACCCGCGGGAGATGTCGAGACACCTGCGTTGTACGGGTCGTCCGCTTCACGCACCGGACCGGCCCAGCGTGCCATGTAGGCGACAGCCATCGTGGCGTTACCCCCGCCGCAGGCGCCGTAGTCGAACCCTGAGAGGTTCATCAGGTTCTGCTCCGAGAAGTCCCACTGTTCAGTCGGGTACACGACGGACTCCAGCGAACCATATGCCGCAAACGTCCAGCAGCAACTACAGCTTCCCTGATTCTTGACGGGGCTGAGGCGGCCGAGCGTCCGCAGATCGTACTGCGCAGGAGCTCCCAAGGCGTCCTGACCGGTCGGCTGGAACGATGTAAGGTGTGACAGGTCGACAGGGGAAGGGACAAAACCTAGCGGTCGTCCAACCACCCCTGGCAGGTCGTTGCTCCTCTGGGCAGCCAAGTACTCTGCCGAGACAGGAGCCATGACCGGAACGGAGCCGGCAGAAGCCGAGTCCCGAGTCGGGCCGACGATTGATGACGTCATGACAGCAAGAGCAGCCAGCAGGACAACGAGTTTCCTCATCAAACCTCCACGGAAACACAACCTCAATCGCCAGAATCTCTTCATTTCGCGTTCCTCCCGAAGACTATCACCACGGCGTATCCAGCAAGTTAAGACGTCATGTCGAACACTCATTCATTCATCCATACCATTATATTGTACTCAAGACATAGCATTTTACACCTGCGGGTGTTCATTGTTGCGGCAGTAGTGCGATGGCAACGTCCGGCCTCGCATAGTGCACGCTTCTCATGGCCAATCCGCCGCGATCACGTTGCTCAGACAAGCCGTTCCAAGTCAGGACCTTGGTAACGTCAGCATCGTCGGGACGGACAGCAAGATCCGGCACCTCTCGCGAGGCTCAGGACTGTCGGCAGAAGGAATCGAGGCGTGTCATCAGAGCTCATAGGAGAAGCCTGCAACGAAGATGGACTCATGCTTGACAATGCCACCAATGCGACAGATAAACGCTGGAACCTGAAGGTTGTGAGCCCCTGAACCAGCTGACCCCAAATCAGCGGTGGTGGCGCTCGGTCTTGTCGTCGACAGGGGACTCCTGAGTAATATCCTTGCCTTCGCCTTCGATGGTGTCACTGCCCGTCGTCACGTGCGGCAGCTCATCGCTGGGTTTCGCATCCCTGGACGACGGCCCAGTCATGCGTGTCGGCACAGGTGGTGCCTCGACAAACCCGCCGAGGATCGAGAATCCAAGGATATAAACGGCGAACAGGGTGTACTGCCCGACCGTGGTCAGGCTCCGGCCCATCGCGAAAACGACGATGACGAAGACAATCATAATGGGGATGGTGATCATGAAATAGAGCTTGCGGCTGACCGTCCTGCCGGTACGAGTAGACAGGTAGCGTCCCAGCAGGTTGCCCAGGAACATGACGGCAAGACCGGCGAGCAGCAGGACGAAGAAACTTGGCCCGGTACTCGTCGGGGTTGCCGGAGTCGTCGTCGTTGTCGATACAAGTGTAGACACAGGTATCCTCCTATGAACGTGAGCGGCGCAAGCACTGATGCGATCCGCTGCCTTGGTGCGCGTTTACAAACTACCCCATCACTGTATACTCTTCGTGTGGATTATCAATGGCAGCCGAAGGCGCGAGCGTGAACAACCTCTGGGACAACAAGATCCTGATTGTTGCCATCATCGCGGACCTCATTGCACAGGGAATCAAGCCACTCATCCACTACGGCGAGTATCACGAATGGAAGTGGCCGCTCCTCTTCTCCTACGGTGGCTTCCCCAGCTCGCACAGCGCCGCCGTCACAGCCCTGACGGCTATGGTGGGATTCACGGAAGGCTTCGCATCCCCCTTGTTTGCCATCTGTATGATCTTCAGCGGCGTCGTCGTGTTCGACGCCTCGGGCGTCCGCCAGGAAGTCGGCAAACACGCGCGGACCCTGAACGCCATGTTTGAAGAATTCAAGCTGGGGGACCGCTTCGACTATAAGGTCTTCACCGAGCTTGTCGGGCATACCATGTTCGAAGTAGTCGGAGGCATTGCGCTGGGACTGGTTCTGGCGCTGCTGTCTCTTCGCATCCCATTCCTCAGACCGAGGTGAGCACATGAAGATCTTCATTGGTTCCGATCACGGCGGATTTCGCCTCAAGTCGTTCCTCATCCATGCATTGACGCTCAAGGGCTATGAAGTCGAGGACCTGGGCACCGACAGCAGTGAGCGCTCCGTCGACTATCCCGATTTCGCAGCCGCGGTGGCCCGCAAGGTCGTGGCAGATTCCACCACAGTCGGCATAGTCATCTGCGGCACCGGCATCGGCGTCAGCATTGCGGCCAACAAGGTCGCCGGCATCCGCTGTGCGCTCGTTCACGACGGCTATACCGCACGAATGGCGAAGGAACACAACAACGCCAACGTGCTTGCGCTTGGCGGTCGGACGACAGCCGAGGAGATTGCGCTCGACTGCGTCGTCACCTGGCTCAATGCGACCTATCAGGGAGGGCGTCACCAGCTGCGCCTCGACAAGATCGCCGCCCTGGAGTGTCCTTTGGGGTCAGCTGGTAAATAGCCATAGAAGTGGTACATTCACAACCTGATCAGTGAGAACCGCTCTCCTGCTCGTCGACATCCAGAGGGAGTACTTCCAGGGTGGTGCCGTGCCCCTGGAGGGCCCCGTCGAGGCAGCCGTTCAAGCCAGGAAGCTGTTCGCCCATTTCCGGTACAACCACTTGCTTGCTGTCTTCATCCAGCACGTGTCCCTCGACCCCGAAGCGATCTCGTTCAGGTCAGGGTCTCCCGGTGTGAGCCTCTATGCCAGTATCACGCCCCTGCCCGGCGAAGCGATTGTTCGCAAGCATCATCCCAACAGCTTCCGCGACACGAACCTGCTGGAGCTGCTGCGGATGCGTGAGGTCTCCCGCCTGGTCATCTGCGGCATGATGACGCATATGTGTATCGACGCGACCACGCGCGCTGCCTTCGACTATGGGTTCGAGTGCATCATCGCGGCCGACGCGTGCGCCACGCGGGAGCTGGCATTTGCCGGAGAAACGGTGCCTGCGGCCATGGTCCAGCGAGCCTTCCTGGCTGCGCTGAATGGCACGTACGCCAAGGTCATGAACGTCGATGAGGTTGTGCGGCTGATCCAGACAACGAGTTAGCCCTGTTCCAGGGTCTGCCGTTCAGCGCGAAGACCGAAGGTGGCCGCGACAGCCGAGCAGGATCCTCCCCAGGGAACCCGTATTACGCGCACTTGGCACCCGTCCCTTCCCACCCCAGGCTACATGCCTTCTGCGATGAGTTCTCGTACCCAGTCGACCTCGCGCGCTATTCCGTCGTGAAGTCCCGTGGCGGGGCTGTACCCAAGCATCTGCCTGGCCAAGGTGCAGTCGCTGGCCGTATCATGCACGTCGCCAGGCTGACCCCCGACGACCCTCCACTAAACGGGCCACCCAGCCGCCAGTCCTACCTCATCAATGAGGTCGGCGAGCAGCACCTGATGGCCTCCACCGATGTTGCAGACAACGCTGTCCCCTCGACACGTCATTGCCTGGATGTTCGCCTCGACCACATCGTCAACGTACGTGAAGTCCCTGGTCTGCCTGACATCGCCGTAGACGTCCACCGGGGAACCCGTCAGAGCATTTCGGATGAACCTGTGGATGACCATGTCAGGCCGCTGACCAGGGCCGTACACCGTGAAGTATCGCAGAGCGGCACCCGGATGCCAAAGGTGTGGCCGTAGAGCATGGTCAGCGACTCGCCGGCGAGCTTGGTAGCCCCGTACGGTGAAGCAGGCAGCGTCGGCGCCGATTCCTGTATGGGGAGAACCTGCACGTTTCCGTAGACGGACGAGGACGAAGCGTAGACAAACCTGCTGATTCCCTCTCGACACACACGGATTGCCTCAAGCAGTCGCTGTGTTGCGAGAACGTTGTCAGATAAGTAAGCTGAAAAGCCTTCCCCCCAGCTGGCACGCACGGCGGTCTGGGCAGCGAGGTGGATCACACAGCTCACATTCGCCAGAAGCGAGAAGAGATCGGTTGAAATCAGGTCTTCTTCGACGAAGTGGAATCGCTGGTTTTCGACCAGTGAACGCAGGTTTCTTCGTTTGATCCGCACATCGTAGTAGTCTGACATTCGGTCAATGCCGACAACGGCATATCCCAGCTCCAGCAGTCTCTTAGCTGTCGCAGACCCAATGAACCCTGCGCACCCGGTGACCAGGACGCAATCAGTCGACACGACGTTCTCTCCCCTTCTGCTCGGGGCCCTCAGCTGATCAGCCTTCGGCATCCAGATCCAGAACGAATTGCCGGACGCTGGAGCGGAAGAAAGCTTTGATGTCCTTCCAGGTGACAGGGGGACCAACGTACTGCGGATCAGACTGCTCCTCACCAGGCGCGAACCAGACCAGCGCCTTGCCCACGGTCAGCGGGTCCACCAGTGTGGTACCATAGAGTCGGATCGCCTGCCGTGCCACGCGGCGGAACGGAAGGATCTGAAGGACACTGTAGAGGTCCACGAAATCATTGCGGAACCCGTCCTGAACAATAGCCATGAGCTTCATGGCCGCAATGTCCAGAACCCCCGCGACATCGCAACCGTTGATACGGGTTGTCGGTTCCAGTAACCGCACTTGGGACCGCCGCATTGTCATCACGGCCCCATCGGCCCGCATCGTCACCGTCGTTTCATCGACCGCTCCCAGCTCCACGGTCCCTGCGACGGCCTGTACTTCCTCCAGGACGTACGACGGTCTGAACGCCTGTTGCGTGTAGAACAACAGCTCCCTCGACATTCTGTGCCCCAGGTGAAGCGCCAACCCCGTCCCCCCTGCCAGGACCCCACCGTGCATGCCCAGGGTCGGACCCAGGCGGCTCATCAGAACGCGCGCCTTCTCCTCCACGCACTCAGGATGCATCAGGCACCTCGAACCAGACGATCCAGAAGTTGCGCGTCATGGGGGGCAAGCCCTTCTCGGAGAGCAGGACGTCGACGATGGCACTTACGGGGTAGACGTGGACGAGCCACCGCAGGTCCTCCAGGTCGCCTCGCTCCAGCAGACACGCGATGACGCCAGCGGCGTTCCTCTGCAGGTGAAGAGGGCTGGGATCCACCCCGGCAAACAGTCGCATGGTGTGCGGGGGCATCGTCGTCGCCCGTTGCGCCACTTCGACTCTCCGCCGGACATCCGGCCGGGCGAGCGGACCGATGTAAGTCTGGACCATGTGCGCCCCATCACGGTGCGCCATGTACACATACTCCCTGTTGCCCGTCTTGCGAATGATGATGCTCATCTAGAACCTCCTGCGAGCATCATACATATCTTGCTATATAAGTCAAGCAGCGTCTTACATAGCAAGCTCTGCAAAACTCGCGTTCTCCTCTCCAGAAAAGACGTTCATGGCCTTGGATGGTGACCACGACAGGCACACTGCCGGGGGTTCAGTCACTCTTCTCCCTCTGGGTTCCGTCATTCCCCCGAGCCCTTTTGTCCAAGACGAGGGGTGCTTCTGAGAGGTGCGTTCGGCGAAGGCGGGAATCCGGCCTTGCATTGTCGCTTGACAATAGTAACGCCTAACGTTATCATGCTGCCATGATTACGTCCTTCGGCGACAAAGAGACGGAAAAGGTGTGGAACAAGCGGTTTTCGTCAAAGCTGCCGCCGGAGATTCAACAGGCGGCGCTGAATAAGCTTCGGAGGATCAATGCGGCATCATCTTGGATTGATCTTGATGTACCGAGAGGCAATGGGTTGGAGAAACTCAAAGGCAGGAGAGCGGGGCAGATGTCCATTCGTATCAACGACCAGTGGAGGATCTGCTTCTACTTCAACAATGGTGAAGCTACAGAAGTATCGATCACCGATTATCACTAGTTTAGGGGGTGACATTATGAACACGCTGCATGAACCTAC
>DASVKR010000003.1:0-15628 GCA_036385275.1 Candidatus Cryosericum sp.
GTCTATGTCTTCGTGCAGAACACGCGCCTCAAGAATGCCGTCGCCCAGTACAACGGCATGGGCCTGGACCAGATCGTACGCCTGCAGGCGACTCAACTTGATGCCGCCAACGAAGCCATCAGCAAGAGCAACACGGAACTGGCTGCACTCAAGAAGTATCTCGTCTATCTTGGAACCCTTGATGCGAAGGTCCGCAAGACGCTTGGCGTCGGCGGAAACAGCGTCTCCCTGGCGTCCATTCTCAAATCGACAGCCACGCCGACCCTTACTGTCAGCCGTGGCTTGGCCGCAGGCGCGACACAGCTGTCGGCGTCGACTGCTGTCGTGCAGAAAGAAGCCGAAACTCGCGAGAAGAACCTTCTCGTTCTGCAGGACGCAGCCTCCAAGTACAACGGCATGCTCGCGCAGACTCCTTCGCTCTGGCCCTTGTACGGACTCATCACGTCTGACTATGGCTGGCGCTCCAACCCGTTTGGTGGCAGCAGTGGGGAGTATCACGACGGCATCGACATCTCGGCTCCGTACGGCACGGCAATCAGAGCGACGGCTGACGGCAAGGTCGAGCAGTCCGGGTGGAACAACAGCTACGGCATTTCGGTGATGCTGTACCATCGGGACGGCATCGAGACTATGTACGGCCATATGAGCCGCACAGCCGTGTCCGCAGGCCAGGCTGTCAAGAAGGGCCAAGTCATCGGCTACGAAGGATCGACCGGTCGTGCAACGGGAGCTCACGTCCACTACGAGGTCATCATTCATGGCAGCTCGGTGAACCCGATGACGTATCTCGACTAGGCGCGGAGGAAACAGCCATGGCATTTGGACCATCCAAGACTTCTACAGAGAGCAAGACGGCGTCTGTCTTTGCCCATGACCTTGCGGTGAAGGGTGACGTTGAGAACAAGGGAGACCTGCGCATCGAGGGACAGCTGCACGGCAATGTCAGCGGTCACGGGACGATCACGGTCGCCGAGCAGGGCGAGGTTCATGGCAACGTCGAAGGGCGCGAGGTCATCGTGATCGGACGTGTCGAGGGGAACGTCACGGGCGCGGAGAAGGTTGAGGTCCTGGAGAAGTCGACCGTCAAGGGCGATGTCACGAGTGCGCGCATCTCCGTCGAGGAGGGTGCGTCTGTGTCCGGGAAATTCGACACGACTCCCCGAGAGGTCGGGATTCCGAGCACGAAGAGCTAGTCTTCTACCGCATATGCACGACGCAGCCGGCGCCTTGTTGATGGTGCCGGTTTGCCATATATCGGTGCGGGCAAAACGTATCGGGGATACACCACGATCTTATTGCACGGGGTTTTCCGGCGCTATACTCTGAACCATAAGGTGGTCTGGCTTGAGCGACGGTGACCGGAGAGGAGTCTGCTGGGGGATACAATGAGTGGAGGATACTGGAATCGCATTCTGGTTGTTGATCTGGAGCAGGGGACGTCACGTGACGAGGTACTCGACGCGGGCGCGCGGGACCTTCTGCTCGGTGGATCAGGCTTGGGCGCATGGCTGTGGGAGCATCACTCGGTGCCGGGCGCGGGCGCTCTCGAACCGGGGAACGCGCTGGTCTTCGCTGCGGGACCGCTGACGGGGACATTCGCCCCGACCTCCGGCAGGCACGAGGTCGTCACATGCTCTCCCGCAACCGGCGCTTATGGTGAAGGAGACGCAGGTGGTACATTCGGAACAGCCCTGAAGCGAGCGGGGTACGACGCGTTCGTGATCACAGGTGCGGCGGCGCGCGCGAGTGTCCTCGTCGTCGATGGGGACCAGGTTCGGCTTGAGGACGCCACTGATCTCTGGGGCAGGGACGTCATCGATGCCGACACGGGCCTGCGGGCGCGCCTGGGAGGCGGTTTCTCCACTGCGCTTATTGGTCCTGCGGGGGAGAACCTCGGCCTGATGGCCAATATCGTGCACGACGGGGCGGATGCGCGTGTGGCAGGTCGCGGTGGGCTTGGCGCCGTCATGGGGTCGAAACTGCTCAAGGGCGTCGCAGTGCATGGCACGAAACAGGTCCCCGTGCACGACCCCGACGCGCTGAAGCAGTTGATGCGGGAGACAGTTCCCGTCATGCGCGAGCGAACCATCGGCATGCACCTGTTTGGTACTGCCGGAAACGTGCAGCGTTCGGAGGAAGCTGGCGACCTGCCCATCAGGAACTGGCGCGACGGGAGCTTCCCGCAGGCAGCCGCGCTGGGCGGCGAGGCTATCGCCGAGCGCCTCACCGGCCGGTACCATTGTGCCGGCTGTCCCATCGGGTGCGGCCGTACGGTGCGCCTGCACGTCGAGGGCCACGAGGGGCAGGACGGAGCCGGGCTCGAGTACGAGTCGATTGGGGCACTTGGGTCACTGCTGATGCTCACAGATCTCGACGACGTCGAGCAGGCTGCCTCCCTGTGCAACATTCTCGGCCTGGACACGATCTCAATCGGTGGAACGCTGGCGACGGCCATGGAGGCCCGTGAATTGGGACTGATTGCGGCCAGTGACACGGACGGCATTGACCTTGTGTGGGGCAATGGCGCAGCGGTCCTCGCCATGATTCCGCGCATCGCATGGCGGCAGGGGTTCGGTGCCCAGCTGGCAGAAGGCTCCCGCAGGTTTGCGGCGTCGATTGGACACCTCGAGCTGGCCATGGAAGTCAAGGGCATGGAGTTGCCGGCACACGACCCACGGGCCTACGTTTCGCTGGGCCTGGGCTATGCGACCGCGACACGTGGCGCGTGCCACCTGCAAGGCTTCAGCTATGCGTTCGAGCGAGCTGCGACGATGCCCGAGATCGGGCTGACTGCGCCCATGGACCGGTTCGACCATGCGGGCAAGGTTGCCATGGTCAAAGCCACACAGGACCTGATGAGTTTGTTCGACAGCCTCAAGTTTTGCAAGTTTGCCATCTATGGAGGTCTGAACCTCAGCCTGATGAGCCAGTTCCTGGCCGCCGTGACTGGGCGCCGGCTGGACACGGACGAGCTCATGGAGATCGGTGAGCGCATGTACACGTACAAGCGTTTGCTTGCCACACGCATGGGCATCTCCAGGGCGGACGATACGCTGCCTGAGCGCTTGCTGAGCACCGACCGGGGAGGGAGCGTTGCAGGGCACCTTGCATGGCTTGACGCGGACGTGTTGAATGAGTACTATGACCTCAGGGGCTGGGACCGTCTGGGCATTCCCACGGCCGAAACGGCGAGACGGTTGAGCATCGACCAGTTGAGCACCGTGGATCCGGCACCTGAGGGGTGAGATCTGTGTTGAGACAACAGCGGCATGGACGTACATTGAACATGCACAAGGTTCTGGCATTCGTGGCGTGTCTTGTCATTGGCTATCTCATCTGGAGTACGGTCGCCGCGCTCGCCTATCTGGGCAAGGCGGACCGGGAGGCGACACGCACGTTTGCCGAACTGCAACGGGTCAGCGCGCAGACGCTCGAACAGCAGAAGACCATGGAATATCATGCGACGAAAGCCTACATCGAGAAGGTCGCGCGTGAGGACATGCTCATGAGCAAAAAGGGTGACACCGTTATCCTGTTCCCCATGGTCCGCACAGTTCCAGAGCTGATTTCTCCTGAGCCGGCGGGTCTCCCTCGCGTGCTGAGTCAGCTGATCACATGGGTCAAGGGATGGTTCTAGGGTTGCATTTTGGCTTGGACACTGTATGCTGTTCTATTGGAGCCTGCCACGTCGACAGAGCTATCCCCCACAGAGGTGAGTGACTACTTTAATGGCCGAAGAGCACCGTATCAAGCTGACCGAAGGCATCGTCATCAAGATCGTTCCATTCGGAGCGTTCGTCAAGACAGACACCAATGAAGTAGGGCTGGTGCACATCTCGGAGATCAGCGACACCTACGTCAAGGACGTCAACCAGTTTCTCAAGGAAGGGGACAAGGTCATCGTCCGCGTCATTGGCCGCAACAAGGATGGGAAGTTGAACCTCTCCATCAAGGCTGCCAAGGTTGCTGCTGGTGCCGATGGAACGCCTGCCGCTCCCGCTGCGGAAGGTAGCTCCCCTGCTCCGGCTTCTGCGTCAGGTGCGCCATCTGCTCGTCCCTCGTACAGCGCGCGCCCCTTCCACGAAAAACCCCTGCTGAGCCCCTTCGACATGATGATGAAGCGGTATCTGCAGGACTCACAGGAGTGGCAGGTCGACAAGAAGAAGCGGACAGAGCGCAAGCGCGGATAGCGTCTCGCTTTTTCCGGCTTGACAGAGGCTGTCGCCTCTGCTACTATGTTCCAGTTTTCCAGCGCCCTGTGGCGGCGTAGCTCAGTTGGTTAGAGCATTCGGCTCATACCCGGAGTGTCGAGGGTTCGAATCCCCCCGCCGCCACCATGTACTCTCTTGCCGCTCTGAGACTGACTCTAGAGCACATCCTTTTCGTGGATTTCCCCCGGCAATTGCCGCCGCCTGACCACATTGTGCTTCAACAGGAGCATCAATCCTGTCTTTTCGAGAAGCGCGAATCATGGCACGGAACTGTGCCTTCTGCACCATATGCGGATTCCCGCAGCAGAGCAAACAACGCCAGCCCCGGTAGCCGTTGGTGCTGCCTCTCACTCCACACTATGGCGTGTCCGTGATTGTTATCATCTTGGTGGCCGTATTCCACTCGACAGCTAGCGCGAGTGCTTCCGCGACAAACCGGAGAGGAAGGATGTCCTTCCACTCATGGTCATCGGTACGACCTTGGAATCGCTGTCGACGTTGACCGATTGACCATTCAGCTTCGCCACGTTCTTGCCGATCCATAGTTCCACCGTCTTCTCCTTCCGCACGACGGTGACCTTCCGTGTTGACATTTCCCAGGCGATGGTTCCTCCAACCGCTTCGACGACTGCTCGGATGGGGAGAAGGGTTCGTGAATTGAGGATGATGGAAGCTGCCTCCAGGACAACGGGGCTCCCATCCACGTGCATCGTGCTCCTTCCGATCTTCAGCTCAATGATGTTCCTCGTAACGTCAGGCCGGAAGACGCCGCCATCATCAGTACCGATATACAAATGGACGGGGCGACGGAATTGACGGCAAGGGAGAGGACATTCTGATCAGTGAGGCCGGCGTTCACCACGGTCCGGTGGCTCGCGCAGTGGTCGATGCAAACACAGAAAAAACCCCCGCATACGAGATTGCGGGGGCTATCGTGATGTGAGGAATCGAGCGGGCTACGAGCCCGACTTGCCTCCTGTCTGCATATCGCCGGTATCGGTACCGTTCCGCCGCTTCCGCCGCGACAGGACGAGTGCTGACCAGACGACCAGCCCACAGAGTGCTGCTAGAAGAGCAACCAGGACAGCCAGCTGCCGCATGATACCCTGCTTGTTCGTCGGATAGACCAGACCACCGACAGAGCCCGCAACGGCTGACCCAAAAGCCGAAACTCCATTGTGATCGAGCGTAACCAGGGTTTGTGCCAGAGCTCTGCCATTCAGCACTGCGCCGGTCTTCAGGACAACCTGCTTCAAGCTCAGTATGTTCCCATTGAACGTGGAGTACGTCCCAAGAATCGCACCGACACCGCCACCGACCTGCCAGAAGACATTCGAGGCTACGGCTCCACCGGCGAGCAATACTTTAGTATTTGAGGCGATCTTGAGATCTCCCGCTATTTGAAATATCCAAACATCGCTTGCACTACCCGAGAGGGTGACGTTGGAGTTGATCAGAACACCGGTACTCCACTTATAGAGTCCTGGAGCGAGTGTCATCCCGCTGATATTTCCGCCGCCTAGTTCGGTGTCATCTGGCGTTGCTCTCAACGCAGCATCGAGGTATGCGGCCTCCATATCACTCACAGCCGTGGTCATGTTAGCTGGAGTAGGAGAAGCATAGTCGGCTGCGTATATTTTTCCGGTCACTTGGGGTGACGTGGAGAACTGATTCGAGCTATCCATTACTAGTGCAAATCCAGTTATCGTACTCGCGGCCGCCGGGCTCACTCCGATGTCTCCCGTAATGGCAGACGTGGGGACATTGGTAATTCCTGACTTTGCCAGAATCGTGAAATTACCCGCCGTTCCAAGATCTACTGTTGCTGGACTGGCCGCCCTTGCCGCGGGCACAGGTGCGAAGACACCAGTGAACATGGACATAACTAAGGATAGTGCAACAAGTGTTGCGAGAACTCTCTTCATTTGCTCCTCCTCTCTAGGATGTGCCGCCAGCATCGAGGATGATAGCGGCACTTGTGGGCATCAGCCCACACAGACTTTGCACAACTGAAGCGGGGCGGGCTCCCTACGACGAACAGACTGTTCGCCGTGATGACGGACAAGGCGTGTCCCGTGAAGGAACACTCCGCCAAGCCTTCGGTCCTTGCTTGCCAAGCATCGCCTCCTCTGCGAAACATGCGACGAAGCAGCTCCCCTTCACTGCTTATAATCACTCTATGTTAATCATGGAACTTCTAGCAACAATGTCAAGTGCCCGCATCGACTCATCTAAGATACTACGATCCTTGTCAAGAGGATAAGCATAGATTGGCTTTATGTTGAAGAGCCCGGTAGATCGATTTTGTGACATAGAGGTGATGAGCGATGAGAAGAAGTTTCCTCATGCAAGCGACCAATGCAACTTTGGGCTTTTTGTGGTTATCGCTCACGAGATGCTTGTAGAACGTTCGAATGCACTCATTGTGCTGGATACAGCTCATACAAGCCAGGTACAGAACCTTCCTGAGCATTGGATCTCCTGCTCTGCTGATTTTCCTTCCACCCTGGAGAGAAGACCCTGATTGCCTCTGTACTGGGTCCAGCCCCGCAAGTGCTGCGATCTCATTTCCATTAGCATCAGGATGCTTCCTGGAGAGATACAGGAGAATCATGGCAGAGACGACACCGATCCCGTTCATGGAAAGAAGATTGTTAAGGTCTTCTCGTGTCCCCTCATGATCCTCTGCAACTGCTTCCATTTCTTTCTCGAGGCGTTCCTCCATCGTACCAAGATGCTTGAGCCCCTTCTCTAGGGATTCTTTCAGCTTCCTCGTCACACCACTTTTCTCCTCCAGAGAATGCGCGTGGTTGGAGAACACCCCCTTGTCTTCTGGAGGATCTCATAGCTCCCGATGAATGCTCCCAGCTGTTCCGCTATCTCGTGGGTCTCCGGGATCCGGAAGTCTTCTTCCGTGAGCAGGGCATGGAAGGTGGAGAGCATCTTCGCATCAACGGTATCGGTCTTCGATCTGTTCCCCACTACCTTTGCAACGTTCGCACTCTTCTTTGGATTCACTTCAACCACCCGGACCTCATGCTCTGCAGCAAATGCACGCAGGTAGTTGGAATAGGGCCCTGTGGGTTCATAGATGAACCCTTCCTTATTCCAGTTGGTACCATACCTCTTCTTGAGCAACTTCTTCAGGGTTGTCAAACCCCTCTCGCTTGGAACTTCCTCCTCGTGTGTTCCATCCCATACCTCTAGCGATTGCTTTGAAACATCGATTCCTGTACAATATGTCATACGAAACCTCCCCGCATGAGGAGAGTTTGCAATGGGTTGCCCTTCCATACACGTTTCATTTCGTCCACAACCCAAGCTGGAAGAACCTTCTTCCGCTTCTGATCCACCACAAACTTTGGAAGGGCGATCCATCTTGGATACAAGCTCATGAGGATCTCTCATTGCTTCAATGTACGTACGATCTACCCATTCCTCTCACCTATACTACCCTAGTATCTCCTGCATCGTACGGAATGGAGGTGAACTAGCTCCGTCAACTCATGAGAAGATGAAGGTGGAGGATAGCAGAATACTGCTGGTACTTTGGATGAGAGAAGAATAGCGGGAACGGAGCTCACGATGCAGGAACGCAAGAAGCTCGCGATGGTCAGGGCACAGACGTATCCTAGGGCGGGGAAGACGAGGAAGTCGGCGATGGTCAGACTAGTACTACACACTTGACAGAATCTGCTGCCTTGGGAGTTCAGGCACCTGCAAGAGCGACAGTCGGGTCCGTCATTGCACACTCGTCGCGATCGATCTGCCTACGAGGCGCGAGATAACCGATTGCTCAAATCGCCGAGAGTAGTAGCTCCACTGTGCCGTCCCGTGGTCTTGATGAGCACTCTAGACCCCCCGCCGCCACCACTGTAACATTCTCGGGACGGTTCCAAACTGTAACATTCTCGCAACTATTGTGGCACGCCGACATCCATGGCTGCTACAGGAATACCCGGTGCAGCTTCGGCTTGCACTCTCAGGAAGAGCTCCTCTGAGACTATGGCCGTGAAGTCGCCGTGCATGGTCTCCCCGAAAGCTGTGGAGGCACTGTTCATCAGCAACTTTCGAACCACAGATTCCCGCCTCCTTGGGGAACGACGGCATTCCACGACATGCAGAGCGGCCGCGAATTCGCGGCCGCTCTCTTCACTCCTGGTGTGCTGGGTTCTGGTCTTCAGTGACTCCTGAAGGCTACCCCATGTAAGCGTTCTTCCAGTCGACAATTCCCAGCGCCGACTGGTAGAAGTTCTTGATGCCCTTGCTCAGGAGCACCGGGCTCGTGCAGTAGTAGATTGGAAGAACGGGGAAGTCTGTCATGAGGATCTTCTCTGCGGCATGCAGTGTCGCCATGCGCGCCTTCGGGTCGGTAGTCGCCTTGGCCTTTGCGATGAGAGTATCGTAAGACTTGTTGCTCCAGCCAGTGTGGCTGGAACCGCCACCCGTTACAAACATGTACAGGAACGTGCTGGGATCCATATAGTCACCAGTCCATTGCACCAACGCAAGATTGAAGTTCATGTGTATCAGGTCATCCACGAAGACGCCGAGCTCCTCGTTCCTGAGCGTACAGGTGGTGATACCAAGGTTCTTCTTCCACATCCCCTGGATCGCCTCGCAAATGGTTTTGGTCAGGTTAGAGGTGTTAAAGAGCAGTGCGAAGGCAGGGAATCCCTTGCCATTAGGATAGCCGGCCTGAGCAAGCAGTGCCTTTGCAGTCGCGATATCGTTGTCCTTGTAGAAGCTTTCCTGGGAAGCCTTGCGGAAATCGCTGCCGGGAAGAGCGTCTGCAATACCATAGGGAACAATAGCCAGCGCGGGAACCTGTCCGCCCTTGGTGATGGACTGAGTGATGCTCTTGCGGTCAATCGCCAGGAGCAATGCCTTGCGAACGCGGACGTCGTTGAACGGCTTCTTGGTGACATTGACCCGATAGAACAAGGTCGCAAGGGACGGAAGGATCTTTGCATCGCCTGAGGCAACCAGCTTGGGCAACTCTGCGAGGGGTACGGTTGAGGAGGCGTCCAGCTGACCACTCTGATACATCGAAAGCGCAGTTGACTCATCCTCGACCATCAGGTAGGTGATCTTCGTCAGCTTGACCTTGTCCTTGTCCCAGTACGACGGGTTCTTGACGAAGACCATCTTCTCGTTGTGTGACCACTGCGTGAGCTTGAACGGTCCATTGGTGACGTAGTTCGTCAGATCGGCGGCCCACTTGTCGTTCTTGCTGACAACAGCCTTGCAGACCGGCATGTACGTAGGGAACGCCGTCAAGCTGAGAAAGTAGACAGTGGGCGACTGGAGATAGACCTTGAGCGTCTTGGCATCCAGTGCTCTGACGCCAACGTTCTTGCTGGGATCGATCTCTTTCGTCATGTCCGGCACGGCGACGACCTTGCCCCCAACGGTCTTCGTAAGAGGATTGCCCTTGGCGTCGACAGCCTGGACATAGTACTTGCTGCCGGACTTGATGGACGTGTTGAAAGCTTCACCACCATACACGTAGTAGACCTGCCAGGCGTATGCGGAAGCCAACTCCGGGCTGAGCGCGCGCTTCCACGCATACTCAAAATCGTATGCAGTGACGGGCGTTCCATTCGTCCAGTACGCATCGCGAAGTGTAAACAGATACGTCTTCCCGTCCTTGGAGATCGTCCAGCTCTTCGCAATCGCCGGCTGCGGCACGTTCTGGTTGTCGATACGCGTCAACCCGTCAAAGACCTGCAGGTCGATGTTGAGATCCGCAAGGGTAGCTGTAATGCCTGGATCGAGCGTAGCAGGCTCGGTCCCCAAGTTGTACGTTACCTCCTGAGCAACTGCCTTTGCTGATGGTACGACAGACAGTCCACCAAACAACGAGACCAGGAATACCGCTATCAAGACAAGTGACAGTGCTTTCCTCATTGAATAGCCTCCCCTTTCCCAACAGGATTTGCCGCCTGTGTAACTATTCTCATGCTATCAGCTGGCGGAAAAAATACAATGTGGGGGCCGCTCTCTACGGGGCGCCTCGAAAACCCCAGACCGGGGTGTGCAGTTAGTCGGTGCACTCGGGCAGCGTGATGAGTCGATGCGCAGTTGTTGACGCGGACGGGGATCCGGCACACACTATGACATTGGTATCCCTAATGGAGGAGGAGTATGAGAAAGACACATCTGCTGAAGGTTTTGTTGACTATCGTGCTGCTGGTCTTCTTGTTTCGGGGTGCAAAGCAGGCAAGGAACAGTTAGAACAACAGGTACAGAGCTCGTACCAGGAGAACCTGAACGAGGATTTTCTGTGCACCGGACGTAAAATATCGGTGACCAGGGTAGTGCTCGTATCACTCGGTACCAGGAGCAAGTGCTTGCTCAGTCGTTATTGGAGATTGTTACACAAACGGAACCGTCCCGAAGTGTAACATTCTCGCAACTATTGTAACACCCCGGCATCATTGTCATCGACGCCGGGGTGTTTGCTGCTACTTGCGGTCGGCCACGAGCTTCTCGAGAGGTTCGACCCAGCGGGTGCGCATGAAGTCGAAACCCTTCTGCCAGAAGGCCTTGTCACGCGGGTCGATGCCTGCGAGACCAAGGATCTGGGCGGGGGTCATGGCGCTGCCTGTCTCGAGGATGCGGTAGTAGACGGGTTTGAACTTCTCGCCTTCCTCCAGGTACTTCTGGTACAGCGACAGGACGACGAGTTGCGCGAAGTTGTAGGCGTAGACGTAGAAGGGCCACAGGAACATGTGCTGGACGATAGCCCATTCCATGTCGTAGTGTGCGGGGATGGCGACGGAATCGCCAAACATGTTGACCAGTTCTTCATGATAAATGGAGCGGAGTTCGTCGGTGGACAGCTGATGATCGGCGATGAGGTCATGCGTACGGGTCTCGAACCGGTGGAACATGTTCTGACGGAATGTCGTGGCAAAGGCTGACTCCAGCTTGGAGCAGTAGAGCGCGATCTTCTCCTCAGGGTCCTTCATGCGACCCAGCAGGTAGTCGGTGACGAGCATTTCGCCAAAGACTGAGGCTACCTCGGCGAGGGGCAGGATGGCGTCGCGGTTGACCGCAGTCTGCTTAGCGGACAGGATACCGTGCATGCCATGACCCAGTTCGTGCGCCATGGTCTCCACGTCGCGGCTGGTCCCGGTGAAGTTGAGCATGACCCACGGATGTGCGCCGGGGAGATTGAAGGTGCAGAAGGCTCCACCGGTCTTGTTGGGCAGGGTGCGGCCGTCGATCCAGTTCTTGTCGAAGAACTGCTGGATGATGTCATGTGCGCGCTGGTCGAACTTGGCATACGCGTCCAGGACGATGGTTTTGGAGTCGTTCCACGTGTATCTGTGGGGCTTGGCGCTGATGGGAGCATAGATGTCCGCCAGCGAGAGCTTCTTGCTGTTCAGCAGGCGCGCCTTGAGGGTGTAGTAGCGCTCGACGATGTCGACGTTGTCCCTGGTGACGTCGGACAGCGTGTTGACGATCTCGGCGTCCAGTTCGTTCTCCAGGTTTCGCATGCCCATCGGTTCGTCGACGTGGCGCAGCTCGCATTCGATCTGGTGGTCCTTGAGTAAGGTGTCGAAGACGTTGGTAATGACGAGGGTGTTCTCGGCGTACTTGCCAAAGTACTGTTTCATGGCACGTGCGCGCAGACGCGAGTCGGTGCTTTCCCGCAGTGAACGGATCTGCGCGCCGTTCATGATCTTGCGCTCGCCCTTCACGGTGACCGTATACTTGAATGAACTCGTGAGCTCCTGGTAGATGCGCTGGACGGCCAGCTTGCCTGTCAGGTCACGCTTGCTGAGCAGCATCTCTTCTTTCTCGCTGAGGAGATGCTCTCTCTGCTTGCGCAGGAATAACAGGTAGTGGCGGTAGTTGTCCAGCGCCTTGTCGGCGACCAGGCGCGCAAACACGGCCTCGTCCATCTGGCCCAGTTCGATGGCGAAGAAGACGAGTGCGTTGGAGATGTCGCTGCCCAGTTCCTGTGCCTTCATGACCAGACTCTTGGCGCCCTCGTCCAGGTTGTCTGTCGTGAGCATGAGCTCTGCGTACTCACCGATCCGGCCAGTCGCGGAACTGATACGTTCTTCTTCGACCATGAACTTTCTGAGCTCAGCCGGAGTGATCTTGCCGGCTGCAACCCTGCCGTGGTACTCCGCAGCGAGGGCGGCGGCGTCCCGTCGTACCGCTTTCATGTCACGTACAATGCGCGGATCGTCAAGACTCGCATATAGTGCGCTCAAGTCCCATATGACGTTCTCCGACCCCAGTTTTGCTGCTTTCATCGATTCCTCCTTAAGAGCATGTTTGTTCGGACACCTTATGATACCACACAACACCGGGGTCTCAACTGCGCCAATCCGGGTGTAGTCAAGGTGTAACAGTCTCGGAACCGTCCTGAGAGTGTTACAGATGTGAGGTGGCAGTGAGGCACAACGCGGCTATACTGATGCAACGCGCGAAGACTCGACGCATGCTCGAACCGAAGGGAGTGTTGACTGTGGAAAGCGATACTGAAGCAATGGCAAGGGTAGTAGTGACGCGGCCCGAGAATACCCCGCATCAGGCGGCATTCTGGAAGGTCTCGGGCTCATTCCTGTCGAAGGTGCTGGGGTTTGTGCGGGACGTCCTTGTGGCGAAGATCTTTGGCGCCACGTACATCGTGGATGTTGCCCAGCTCGTCGAGAATGTGCTCTTGAACATCGTCAGCTTCATTACATCTCCTATTTCGATTCCACTCGTCCCCGAGCTGACGCACGCCAGGTTGAAGAGTGAACGCGACTACCGGACTCTCCTGAGCTCCGTGTTCGGCTTGTTCTCGATTGTCGGCCTGGTCCTCTTCACGGCAGTCGCCGTCTTCCCGCAGATGTTCGTGACGCTGTTCAGTGGCGGATTCAAGGGTGCCGTCGACGCGTACGCCGAGTACACGTACCGGTGGATGGCCGCTCTGTCAGTGATTATTGTCATCTCGGCGACCATCAAGACGGCACTGATTGTCAAGAAGGACTTCGTCCTTCTGTCGTTCAGCGATGTCCTCATGAACGTCGTCGTCATCAGCGGACTGCTGTTTGGCGCGCGCCAGATGGAACTGCCTATCCTCAAGACCGGAGCGCAGCTTGTATCAGCGCTTGCGCTGTGGGTGTACTTTGCGATTCGTGAGAAGTGGTTCATTTTGCCGCGGTACGGTCACTGGGACCCCCGGGTGAAGTCGCTGCTCAAACAAGCCGGTCCCCTGTTTATCGGCTCGGCGACGGACATGTTGCTGACGCTGATCGACCGGACCATGGCTTCTTTCCTCCCTGAAGGCTCGATAGCTTCGCTGGCGTATGCTCAGAAGATCTTCCTGCTGCCACTCGGTGTCTGGGCGATTCAGATCGCGGAGTCGTCATATCCCTACATCGTCTCCGCCTTTGCCACGAGCGACGTCGGGAAAGGCTATCGACTGGCTCGTGGCGCCATCCAGCGTATCCTGTTCTTCATCGTGCCCGCGGTAGCCGGCCTGCTGCTGCTTGCTCCGTCCATTGTCCGCATCATCTACCAGCGGGGAGCCTTCACCGCGGCCAACACGGCTCTCGTGGCGCGCGTTCTGCAGGGGTACATGGGTGTGCTGTTGTTCAGCTCGGTCCAGTACATCGAGACCAGGCTCTTCTACGCCAGGCGCAATACCATGACCCCCATGTTCATCAGTGTCGCCAGTCTGGGGATGAACGTCGCCCTTAATTACCTGTTTGGCTTCGTGTTGCATCTTGGCGCCTATGGGCTTGCCATCGCCTCGTCGATCGCCGCCTTCGTGAGCATGACGCTCATGTATCTTGTGTACCGGCGCATATACGGAGCAGTCGACTATGTCCTGATTTTCCGGGACGTCCTGAAGATCGGTGGAGGTACGTTGATTATGGTTGCCATTATTGTCGCTGCGCAGGCCCGGGTCCATATCCTGCCACTCATCGTTCTGGGTTTCGCCTCGTACATGATCGCCACGGCGCTCCTGCGGGAAGACGAGGCAACGGGATACCTGAGGCTTGGCCGCAGGCTCCTGGCGCGCGTTGCCAAGAAGAGCTGATGCGTTTGTCATGAGGAGCGAAGGCATGCGCGTGACCGCGTGACCGCAGGGATAGGTGCTGATCGCCGTTGCGGTGGCCGTGTCAACTCACTTGACAAAGAATTCCAATATACAATATTAGTGGTGAGCCGTTCTTGAGGCTTCAGGAATAGCAAGATCTAATATTTGCCTAAAAGGAGGCAAAATTCATTTATGAAAAAGACACTGGTAATCTCATTAGTGGCGATGCTCACAATCATGAGTATGGTGCTGGTTGGATGCAAAAGCAGTGCTGAATTAACTATTCCTATCGGTTTGAATGCCGAGTTGACAGGTGATATTCCCGCAGTGGGTGCTTCTTGTAAAAATGCAGCCCTTATGGCTGTAAAAGAGATCAATGATGCGGGTGGTCTGGATATTGGTGGTAAGAAGTACACAATTAACCTATTCATTGAAGACAACGGCGGCAAAGCAGATCAGTCTGTCTCAGTAACTCAGAAGTTAATTAGCCAGGATAGTGTTGTTGCTGTCATCGGCCCTAATGCCAGCCGCTATGCTCTCCCTGCCGCAGCGATAGCTGAGAGCTCTAAAGTTCTGATGATCAGCCCATGGTCCACTAACGCCCAGCTCACTATAGATCCCAAAACTCACCAGCCTATGAAATATGTTTTCCGTGCCTGCTTTACTGATTCCTTTCAAGGCCAGGTAGTAGCTAAGTTCGCCATGAACACCCTTGGGGCAAAAAAGGCAGCAGTGTTGTATGACGTAGCTTCCGACTACAACAAGGGCATTGCTGACGTTTTCAAGGCAACTTTTGAGAGCCTCGGAGGTCAAGTTGTAGGTTTTGAAACCTACACCACTGGCGATAAAGATTTTTCTGGGCAGCTTACCAAGATCAAACAATCTAATCCTAATGTGATCTTCCTTCCCAATTATTACAATGAAGTCCCATTACAGATTCAGCAAGCGCACCGCCTAGGCATCACAGTACCTTTCTTAGGCTCTGATTCCTGGGGGAGTCAGGAACTGATCAAGCTGGGTGGCAAAGAGGTCGAAGGTGATTATTTCAGCACCCATTATGCTCCAGATATCGCTACTCCTATCGCCAAAGAGTTCGTTGCCGCTTACACGACAGCTTATGGCAGTGTCCCGGATGATGTAGCTGCCTTAACTTATGACTCTTTCGGGCTTCTATTTGAAGCACTTAAAACTGCTGGCAAGGTAGACCGTCAGGCCGTACGTGATGCAATGGCCGGCATAGCACATTATGAAGGCGTTACTGGTAACTTGCAGTTTAAGGAAGGTTCTGGGGATCCCATTAAGAGCGCTGTTATTTTGCAGATTAAGAATGGGAAATTTGTATATTTTGCGACGGCCAATCCGTAGA
>DASVKR010000004.1:0-2144 GCA_036385275.1 Candidatus Cryosericum sp.
TCGCTCTTGTTGCTGGTTCCGACGACGAGGGCATTCTCCTTCTTCGACTGGTCGAAGATGACCGCCATGCGCAGGCGAGCCAGCAGGTTGCCCGTCCGCAGCCGGTCGATGCCGGGCTGCAATGCGAGGTATGCATCGGCCATGCCACTGATGTCCAGCTCCTGCCAGGGAATGCCACAGAACTCGAACATCGTATGGGCATCCCGCCTGCTTTCAGTTGAACTGGCCTTGTAGGGAAGGAAGATGGCGTGAACATGGTCGGCTCCGAGAGCGTCGACGGCCAATTTGAGCACCAGTGCAGAGTCCAGTCCACCGGAAAGCGCGATGCAGGCCTCTGTGAACCCACTCGTGTGCAGCTCTTCCTGGACGAAGCGTTTGAGATAGTCCTCGACAAATACGTTGTTGAGAGCGAGGGTATCCACTGTCATGAGTTCCTCCTCGTTTCCAGAGCATGGCGTACGATTGCCAGGTCTTCCTCCCGGCGAATGGGAAGCTGATAGCGGTGTCGTGCAATGTGCGACGTGTCGACAGTTCCGAAGAGCTGCGCTGTCTCGAACCGTGGGGCCGAGACGGTGATGCCCCCGACAGGGTCGCTCAGAGCCGAACCTCCATAGAAGCCGAGCCCGTCGTCGAATCCCACGCGATTGACATATGCGACGAACATCCCGAGGAACGTGCTGGCCGAACCGAGGGCCAAGCCGACGGTCTGCTCGATTCCAAGTTCCTCGCCGCTAAATCCGCGTGCCGGCATGGCACTGGGCGCCAGTAGCAGCCCTACGCCGAGAGCTGCCATCGTGGACACCTCGAGGGGGTGGAACAGGTCACGACAAATGACGATGCCAGTGCACCCGAAGCGTGTGTCGAAGACCGAGAGTTCCGTCCCACGTCCAAGGAACTTGAGTTCCTCGAACATGCCGTTTGTGGGCAGATACATCTTGCGGTGGACGTGGCAGACTTCGCCGGCATCCATGAAGAACGCACTGTTGTAGGGAATGCCGTCTTCACCTTCTTCTACGAAGCCTGCGCAGATCGCGATGTGGCGCGAAAGCTCGCGGAGGCCGGCGAATTCGGGGCAGTCGACGCGGCGCATAGTGTCAAGCGTCTGGTCCTTGAGCAGGTATCCGGAGAGTGACAGCTCGGGGAACACAATCAGGTCGGCGCCGGCCTCGACTGCTTGCTCGGTCTGGGCGACGTGCAACTTCACGTTGTATTCCAGGTCACCGCACGCAGGGTTCACCTGGGCAAGAGCAACGGTATAGATCATCGAACCTCCTTGACGGGGCGGATATTGTGACGGACCAGGACAAGTACGGGGAGACCGAGAAGGATGACAACGGCCATCTCACCAGCCAGGATCGAGAGCGTCACCGGTATGTAGACTCCCCAGGAAAAGTGCGCCAGGATGAAGCGTAACCCCGCCGTGAGACTGTGTGTGAGAGGCAGGTTCTCAGCGCCCGGCAGGGTGAGTGTAGATACGTAGGCGGACACGATGAGCGCATTGAGGACGATCGGCGGCAGGGCCGCCAGCCAGAGCCTACCGGTTTTGCGCAAGCGTCTTGTGAGAAGGGCGGCCAGCGCGGTCACACCGGTACCGATAACCACGTCGATGAGGCCAAACGGGGAGAACAGGTTGGCGACAAGACAACCGACGACCACGCCAACGACTGCCTCGTCGAGCAGAAATGGCAGCAGAACCAGAGCCTCTCCCAGCCGGAACTGCACGACCCCATAGCTGATGGCATTGAAGGGTGGAACCATTGTGAAGACGATATACATGGCGGCAATAAGGGCGGCGCGAGTGATCTGCACCGTACTGTGGCGATTCATCCCTGTGATTTGCGCTCGCTAGGAAGAGTTGTCGCAGTGGTGTCGGCGATATCCCTGCCCCCGCCGTTTGTATTCGGTCGCTTGCTCAGTTCAAGCATCATCCCGCGAAACCTCTTCCGGAGGGCCATATCGCCGACGAATGCGATTCCCGTGGCAAGCAGGAGACCGATGAAGAAGGAGGCGTAGGCCAGCGCCTCGGCTGATGTTTGTATTGTCGGAAAGAACAGGATGCTCAGTTCAACGGGTGTCCCGCGCAACGGGCCAATGATAAGTGCGAAGGCGACAAGCACGACAAGAAGAACGACCAGACTGGTCAA
>DASVKR010000005.1:0-5956 GCA_036385275.1 Candidatus Cryosericum sp.
GGGGACCTCGGGGATTAGAGTGTAATCGGCTCCTGAGCCGATGCCGGTGTAGAGTGCAACCCATCCGGCGTTCCTGCCCATGACTTCCAGGATGATGATGCGCCGATGGGACAGTGCAGTGTCCTTCAGCCTTCGCGAAGCGTCGAGGGCAACATTCACTGCCGTGTCGAATCCGAATGTGAAGTCCGTTCCCGAGAGATCATTGTCCATTGTCTTCGGAACGCCGACCACCTTGACGCCCAGCGCTGCAAGCTTCGTGGCTACACCCAGCGTATCGTCCCCGCCGATCGCGATGACAGCATCCAGACCCAGGGCCGCGATGTTGGCAATAGTCTGCTGGACAAGAGCGGGGTCCTTGAATGGGTTGGTCCGCGACGTCCCCAGGATGGTGCCACCACGGTCGATGATCTCGTCGACGCGGACCAGGTCAAGGGGCTCTGTCTCACACGACAGCAGTCCTTGCCAGCCTTCAACGATACCGACACACTCGTCTCCGTAGTCGACCGCTCTGAACACCGCACCGCGTATCGCCGAGTTGAGCCCGGAACAATCCCCACCGCCCGTCAGGATTCCGATTTTCATCTATAAGTCGACCTCCATTCGTACATACTAATAGTAGATGTGGCGCGCTTCCATTGTAGGGTTGCGTCAAGATGAGTCAAGGCGACGTTGTGGTGTCGGCAGGCAAGGCCATCACTCGCGCCGTCTGTATCGGCGGAACTCCTTTCCTCCGGGATTTGGCGAAGAGCCCCGGAGGTCTTCGTTTGCAGGAGTCATTGTGGCTTCCACGCCAAGGATGTGTATAGTAATATACATAGTGTCAAGTGGACATGATAGGCACTCACAATGTCGGGGCGTGGGGCTCCGGCCAGGAGATGAATGCTGATGGAGATTGTTCTGACAAGCCTTGGGCTCGCAGTGCTGTTTCTGGTGCTGGGGATCCCTCTGATGGTGGGCAAGGTGAAACGCAACGGCGTGTACGGTGCCCGGTTCCCTGCCACGATGGCAGACGACCGCGTCTGGGACGTCGTGAATCGGAAGTCGGGATTCCTGTTTGTCATGGGAGGAGCAGTGGCAGGGATTGTCGACCTGCTTGGCATCACCGGGGTCGTCACGCGGGATGTGGGGCTATACGTTATGGGAGGCCTTGTGGTCTACGTCCTCATCGGGGGAGTCTGGCTGTGGCGTTACTCCGAGAGGATCGCGAGGGATACGGGCGTCACTGCTCGTGACATGGAGGTCGGCAGGACCACACCTCTCCTGGTCGCCGTCGGCTGTTTTGCCGTCGCCGTCGCCGGGGTTCTGTCAGCATTCTCTACACCCAACCCGTGGCTTGGTTTTCGTGTGCCTGCAACGCTCGCCGATCCTGCGGTCTGGTATCAGGTCAACCTCAAGGCGGGACTGACCCTTGCCGTCTTGTCCGGCGTCTTCGGGTTCATGTTCCTCGGCCTGCGCGGCATGACCGAAGGCGAGCGCAAGCGGCTGTTCTCGGGACTCTTCATCGGCTGGCTCGCCGCAATCCTCCTCGTGGCAGTCGCCGGCACCTTGTTTGCAAACAGCCTCGCACGCTGAGAAGGAGCCTACTATGCGCTTCGGGCTATCACTTACTGGTGGTGCTGCGGTTGTGGCGGCACTTTCCATAGGCTTGCCGCTCCTCGTCTGCCTCGCGACAGTATTCAGTTTGAGAAGTATCCCGCGGTCCCAGCGTATCGCCGTGTCTGCGATTGTCGTGGGTGTCACCCTGCTCGTCGGTGCTCTTGGCGTGTTCTTCCTGGTTGGTGAACTTCGTACGGGAGTCGTCGTCGGTGACCAGATGGTCGTCGAGACCCCTCCGTTTGCCTCGGTCAGCGTCGAGCGAGCCGACGTCCTTCGGGCCTACAGGGTCGCCGATCGGGCACAGGAACCGGACCTGGCCATTGCCGTCAGAACGAACGGCACTGGTATGGGTTCGTATCTCACGGGGTACTTCAGACTTGAGGACGGGCGCTCCGCGGTCCTGATGCTGTCCGGACCGGCATGTGTGGTCATCGAGTTGAATGACACGGTCCTGATGCTGGCTCCCGACGACCTCGACGGGTTCGTCCGGGCCTTGCGGGCATGGGGAGTCCCGGTTGCATGACCGTGGAGGAAACAGGCATGGTTGAACTGACAGAGGAGGGCCGCGTTTTTCGTCCACGCGTGAGTGGATTGACCCGTGCTTCCACTTGGCTGCTTGCCGTTGTGTTTACCATACCGTTCATGTCTGTCATCATCGCGGCTCATGACGCCTGGGGCGAGTTGTGGTGGACAGTCCTCCTGATAGGTGTCATGGCAGTCACCGGCATCGCTGTGTCTGCGAATACCCTCAGGGTCGTCAGCACGATGCGCTACGTCCTGACGGCAGATGCAGTCGAGATACGCGCGGGGCGCAATCTGCGCCGGATACCATATAAGGACATCGTCCGCGTCGAGGTCGTCAATCTCGCGTTCAACCTGATTTTCAGCTATCGTCTCCCTGGTCTGGCACTGTATGACGTTCTCTATAGTGACGAGGGCATCGTGACCATGTTCTCCACGCACGCCCTCAGGGACGTCGTCCTCATAGAAACCGCCGACCGTCACAAATACGGTATCTCGCCTGAAGACGAAGCCGAATTCGTGGGCGATCTGCGTTCCCGTCTTCAATTGTGAATACCATCGTACCATACCGTTGGGGTCAGGCACCAAGGGTGTTCACAATTGCGCTATGACGCTCCTGAAGTATTCTGAACGCAGGGCGGCCGCGGATGGCCTGCCGGTGGAGGAACGCTGATGTGCAGGATGTTCGGAATGTTCGCCACGACACCACAATCCATAGCTCCATGGATGACCGACACTGAGCCCTCACTACGTACACTGGCGGCTGCCGACAAATCTGGTGAGGCCAATCCTGACGGTTGGGGGATCGCATGGTATGATGGCACACAGGACTGTCCCCATGTTGTCAAGGAACCGGAACCTGCAAACGAATCACTGCTCTTTGGGCAGACTGCCCGCGAAGTCAATTCCCGCATTGCTCTTGCACATATCCGCCGCAGCAGTGGTACGTCTCGTCGGCTGGCGAACACACACCCGTTCGTCGCGGGACGGTGGGCATTCTGCCATAACGGGCACTGCTCGCGCGAACGTCTGATAGAGCATCTCCAGCCCAGGTTCAGGAACGGCCTTGAGGGAGACAACGACAGTGAAGTCTACTTTGCTTTGCTGCTGCAGCACCTCGAGTCGGCGGCTGACCCCCTCGACGCTCTGAGTAGTGCGGTTCACGAGGTGGCGTCCGTCGGGGGCTTCACCGGCCTCAACTTCCTCCTGTGCGACGGAAGGCACATGTATGCCTTCCGCTATAGCACTAATCCGGAGCGACACAGCATGTACCTGCAGCATCAGGATGGCAGGGAATTCGTCGCCAGCGAACCCCTGGGCGCCGGTTCCTGGGAGGAGTTGTCCAACGGCTCGCTAGCTGTCCTGACGCCCACAGGACACACGCTGGCCTCTCTGATCTGAAGCCAGGCCACAGGGGCCGCACTGCAGAAGGATTCGGCGGTTCGCTGGTAGCCGTTTCTTTGCTTTTTGGAGGCGTTTGTCTACCATATGGCATGTGGTTGAGGTCATACTTGGAGGTACCACTAATGGTCTTGTGGAAAAGCATTGTGCTCGGAATTGTGCAGGGGCTGACCGAGTTCCTGCCTGTCAGCAGCTCGGGACATCTGGTCGTGTTCTCGGGACTCCTCAAGATCGACCTCAATGCTGAGGCAGCACTAGCCTTTGATGTGGCCTTGCACTTTGGCAGCCTTATTGCGCTGGTCATCTTCTTCTGGGGTGACATTGTGGGCTTGTTCCAGGGATTCCTCTACACGTTCCGTGGCAGCCTGTTTCATGAGGAAGCGCACAAGCGCAACATGTTCTGGCTCATCGTCGCGGCCATTATTCCGTCTGGAGTCATTGGCGTCCTTTTCAGTGTGACCATCGCGAAGGCCTTTGCCAGCCTGTACGTTGTAGCGACCATGTTCTTGGTCACTGCCACCCTGTTGGCTCTGCAGCATTTTGCGTCGACGACCAGAACTATCCGCGAAGTCGGCTGGAAGGATGCACTAGCCATCGGCATCGGGCAAGTGTTTGCGCTTCTGCCGGGTCTTTCCCGCAGTGGAACGACGATGTCCGTCGGTGTTTACAGGGGTTTCAAGCAGGAGGATGCTGCCCATTTCAGTTTCCTCATGGCGATCCCGACCATCGCGGGCGCCGCGATCTTTGAGCTCAAGGACTTCCTGAAAGCGGGGATGTCCTCAAGTGCTTTCATCGATATTAGTATCGGTGTCGTCGTCAGCGCGCTGACAAGCCTCGTCGCGATCGGGTTGCTGCTCAAGGTTGCGCGGAAAGGCAAGATGCAATGGTTTGCGCTGTATTGTATTGCCGCAGCAATTTTCACGTTCGCAGCTCACTATTTTGGACTTATCTGAGCGTTGCCCGGGGCGTAGAAATGGAATTTGGGGTACAATAATAAAACGTACCACCTAAAAGAGGAGTGTGACCTATGTTCGAAAAAGCAACTGACAAGAAAGACATTGGCGGTCTTGCACTGTCGCTGGGTATCCGTGACGAGGAAATCGACTTCTTTGGCAAGTACATGGCCAAGATCGATTACCATATCCTGAACCGCTTGCAGGATAAACCGGATGGCAAGTACATCGATGTGACAGCTGTCACACCCACACCGTTTGGCGAAGGCAAGACTGTCACAACCATTGGGCTGGGCATGGCCATGAACAAGCTTGGATTCAAGACGGTAAATACGCTGCGCGAACCATCCATGGGCCCAGTCTTTGGCATCAAGGGCGGTGGAACAGGCGGTGGCAAGGCTTCTCTCTTCCCGATGGAGCAGATCAACCTGCACTTCACGGGCGACATCCATGCAGTGGAGACAGCGACCAACCTGCTGGCCGCCGTGGTAGACAACCATATCTTTCAAGGAAACGAACTGGACATCGATCCTCAGAGCATCAACTGGCGCCGGACCATGGACGTAGAGGACCGGTCGATGCGCAAGCTCACGATTCAGTTGACAGAGAAGAAAGATGGCGTCAAGACGGAGACGTCGTATGAGACCGGCTTCGACATTGCCGCCGCTTCGCCGATCATGGCCATCATGGGCCTGACGACGGGATTCGAAGATCTGCACGAGCGTCTGTCGGAGATTGTCGTTGCGCGTAGTCGCAGTGGAAAGGTCGTGACGGTCGCGGACCTGCGGGCAACAGGGGGCCTGGCTGCTGTCCTCAAGGATGCCATCTATCCTAACCTGGTCCAGACCGAAGAAGGCACGCCTTCGTTTGTTCACATCGGACCATTCGCCAACATCGCCTTTGGCAACAACTCGGTGCTGTCCGATCGTATTGCGCTGAAACTTGGTGACTATGTCGTGACAGAGAGTGGGTTTGGTGCCGACATGGGTTTCGAGAAACTCATGGACATCAAGATTCGACAGGCCGGTATGAAGGCGCCTGACTGTGTGGTCATCGTTGCTACGATCCGCGCGCTCAAGATGCACGGCGGTGCGTATACCATCAAGCCAGGCAAGAAGCTTGATCCCGCTCTTGTTTCAGCTATCAATATGCCGGCACTCGAGCTGGGTTGCGAGAACCTCCGGGTGCATATTGAGAATGTTCGTTCCTATGGCCTGCCAGTTGTTGTCGCTGTCAACAGATTCCCGGACGACACTGCCGAAGAGATAGCGATGGTTCAGGCCAAAGCCGTGCAGTTTGGTGCATTGGCCGCTGTTCCGCACACGTTCTTTGTGGATGGCAGTGAGGGTGGCCTGGAACTAGCTCACGCTGTCCAGGAAGTGGCATCGACATCCAAGGTGGGCGCTGTCCACTATCCATATGAATTGACCGATTCCATCGAGGATAAGATGCGCAAACTGGTTCGCGCGATCTACCGTGCCAGT
>DASVKR010000006.1:0-3218 GCA_036385275.1 Candidatus Cryosericum sp.
CCGATAAGCCCGGTAAGAGCCATGACGATCCCGACCACTGTGACGAGATACAAGTAGATGGTGCGAACGACGTTGCGTTGTTTCATGGACACCTCCTGAGGCACACAGTAAGGTCGATCGCTGAGGGGCTGGGTACCAGGAGATGAGCCAGAAAGCTCCAGCCAGTCCTAGTGCCCAGTTGCATGCCTTACGGCATCCCTCATCAATATATTAGAGAAAGTCCTGCGGTAATGCAAGAGCTGTGAGCATGCGCGGTGTCATGGCGAGGAGATAACTATCGAGCTCGGTGTTGCAGATGCCGACGTCACACACAACAGTGTTGGTCTGTCCAATGGTTGTGGTATGATAAATATATGATATCTATCGGTCGGATCAGGGAGCAGGATGTGTCGTGATTGAACTGGAACAGAAGGACTTCGAAGAACTCGTGCTCGTCGCTCTTGTCACGCTTCCTGACCAGTTCAGGACGGCGCTCAAGAACATCGACGTCGTCGTCGAGGATTTTCCCCCAATGGATGTCCTGAAGCGTACCGGAGTTGTCAACGGCTACGGGCTGCTGGGGTTGTATCAGGGGGTTCCGCTTCGGGACCGGGGGCCGCACTACAGTGGCACTCTGCCTGACAAGATCAGCGTGTTCAAGGTCCCTCTCGAGTCCTCGGTCGATACGGTCGACGAGCTGATGCCTCTTGTCCAGCACGTGGTCCTGCATGAACTGGGTCACTACTTCGGCCTCAGCGACGAGGAGATGCGCGAAAGTAGAGGAGACCTGCACTAACGTGAGGATTACAGTGGGCGCACTGCGTGCCACTCTTCCTATCTCGTAACAGGAGAGGTGTCCATGGAAATTCGAAGGATTGCGGTGTTTGGTGCCGGTGTCATGGGAGCGGGAATTGCTCAGGACGCAGCAGCGCACAGTCTCGAAGTAGTGCTCGTCGACCAAACGGAGGACGGACTGACGCATGCCCGCCAGAGCATCGAGAACAGTCTCAATCTCGAACTCCAGCGATGGGGCATCACGGGATCAGAGAAGAAGATCCTGCTTTCTCACATCAAATTCACGTTGAATCGTAGTGACGTGGGCAGCGTCGACCTTGTCATTGAGGCTATTCCAGATGATCTTGTGGCCAAGCAGGATCTGTTTGCCCAGCTTGAGGCCCAGTTTGAACAGATGTGCCCCGGTGAGGTCACCTACGTCAGCAACACTGCCATCCTGCCCATCACTGACATCGCGCTGAAGATGGTCAACAAGGAGCGTCTCGTAGGCATGCACTTCCTCGCGCCCGTTCCGGCGATCAAGCTGGTCGAGATGGTGCGAGGTGTCCATACTTCTCAGGAGACTGTCGACCGTGCGAAGGAACTGGCACGCCGCATGGGCAAGACCCCCGTCGACGTGCTCGAGAACCCAGGCTACATCACGGCGCGCCTTGTCGTGCCCCTCATCAACGAAGCCATCATGCTCTACCAGGAAGGAACGGCTAGCAAGGAGGACATTGATGTTGCCATGCGCCTTGGTTTCGGTTTCAACAAGGGCCCGTTTGCCCTTGCCGACCAGATCGGACTGGATATCGTCCTCGGGTGGTCGGAGCACCTCTTCCGCGAGCTTGGCGAGACTCGATATCGTCCACAGGCGCTCGTCCGGAACCTGGCTCGACGTGGGTACCTCGGAGTGAAGACGGGCAAGGGTTTCTACAGCTATGAAACTCCTGTCGACAACGTGGAGGAGAAGATATGAAGGTTCTGGTCCTGAACTGTGGCAGCTCTTCTATCAAGTACAAGCTGTACGACGATGACCAGCAGCTGGCCGAAGGCCTGCTGGAGAAAATCGGCACCGCGCAGGCGCAGCTCAATCACTCTGTTGCCGGACGGAAGAAGCTCGTCTCTGTCCACGAGGTCCTCGAGCACCAGGCTGGCATCGAAGTCATCCTGAAAGTTCTGGTTGACCCGGAAAAAGGTGTCCTCACGAGCATTGAGGACATCCAGGCTGTCGGGCACCGCGTGGTCCATGGTGCCGAGTCGTTCTCGGAATCGACGCTGATTACCCCCGAGGTCGTAGCCAAGATCGAGGAGTGCATTGACATCGCGCCTCTCCACAATCCACCGAACCTTGCGGGCATCTACGCCATCTCGCGTCTGTTACCCAAGGTTCCCCAGGTCGCAGTCTTCGACACCGCATTCCATCAGACGATGCCGGACAAGGCATTCATGTATGCGATCCCGTACGTTTTCTATGCCCGTAACCACATCCGCAAATATGGTTTTCACGGTACCAGTCACTATTTTGTATCGCATGAGGCTGCCGCAATACTGGGAAAGACCATCGATGAACTCAAGCTTATCACGTGTCATCTAGGCAATGGTTCTTCCGTTACCGCTGTCGATCATGGCAGATCCGTCGATACATCTATGGGGTTTACTCCTCTCGAAGGTCTGCCCATGGGGACGCGCTGCGGAGACATCGATCCTGCTGTCCCCCTCTATATCATGGGGAAGGAAGAACTGAACCTTCAGCAGATCAACGCTCTGCTCAACAAGCACTCAGGCGTTCTGGGCATTTCGGGCGTCAGCAATGACTTCCGCACTCTTGAGGAAGAGTCTGCCAAGGGCGACAAGCGTGCGACGCTGGCACTGGAAGTGTTCTGCTACAGACTCAAGAAGTATATTGGCTCGTACATTGCAGCCATGAACGGGGCCGATGCGATCGTGTTCACGGGGGGCATAGGTGAGAACAGTGATGTCGTTCGTGAAATGGTCGTCAAGGACATGGAATTCCTGGGCGTTGAACTCGATGCTGACAAGAATCGCGCCAAGAAACACGGTGAGGCGGCAGACATCAGCAAGGCGTCTTCGCGCGTCAAGGTTCTGGTCATCCCGACCAACGAGGAACTGGTCATTGCACGGGACACTCGTCGGATAGTGGTTGCAAACTAAACATCCATCGTCAGTATATGTGCAAGAAGCCCACAGTGCGAGAGCACTGTGGGCTTTCTCTCTATCTTGCGATTGCCTTGACAAAATTGCCATGAGACGTAATGTTGGTTATTGGAAAGTTCATGTCATGCTGCAGAGGAGGTATCTGTTATGAAGTGGGGAAGCAAAGTTACTGCAAGTGCCGTTTCGATCGCCGCCATCGTCCTGTCCATTCTTGCCAGTCTGAAGTGGCATTAGCCACCACCACCCAGGAGGTATCCGCTATGAAGTGGGGAAGCAAAGTTACTGCA
>DASVKR010000007.1:0-6194 GCA_036385275.1 Candidatus Cryosericum sp.
CCAGTGATTTCATTCTTTCCTCCCCATTCTCCGAGGTTAAGCGTACTTGTTCAGCAACGTCGCGACCTTCTCGGGCGTGGAACGCCCGTACGTGTCCTTGTCGATGACGACGACTGGGGCGAGACCACAGGCCCCCACGCACCGAACAAGATCCAGACTAAAGCGGCCGTCCCGAGTGGTCTCGCCGGCCTTGATACCCAGGGTCTTCACCACCTTCTCGTAGACTGCATTCCCACCTCGCACGTAACAAGCCGTGCCTAGACACACGCTGACAGTATGACGTCCCTTTGGAAGACGCGAGAAGAAGTGATAGAAGGTGACGACACCGTACACGGTGGAACGTGGCACGTTCAGTCTGCTGGACACAAACTCGAGCACTTCATCCGGGAGATACCCGAAGATCTCCTGGGCGCGGTGGAGGACATTGATGAGACTGCCTTCGGGGGTTGTCAGCTCACTGATGTACGCGTCGAGTGCATCAAACTGCCTCTTGAGCTCAGGATTCTCTCTCAGACGGTCTTCCAGGTTCATCTTCATACACGTTCCTCCTGTAAAAACTTTTCCCTCGTGTGCGTCATCAGCCTTGCCATGATGAGATCGTCCGCTGTGCCCATATTGAAGAAAGGCATCATCATGTGAATTATATAACAGGACAGCATGAAATCAAGGTGATACTCAATGCGTGCTGACTATGGATTCAACCCTTTGGAAAATTCGACCGGAGTTGGGGCAAACCCGGAGCGGCAGTTCACGAAATCGGTTTGATACGACGCGCAATCAGCGAGGACAGGATTCCACCTATTACAGCTGTTACGAACTGCGGCCAGCTGAACGAAAAGCGGATGAACGCAGTTGCGGCCACAGGCAATTTCGTCAGCGTCCCGACAATGGCACCTATGGCAAAATACAGAAACGCCATTTTTGCGGCTGCACCCAAGCCAAGACCGATCCAGCGCAACCAGGAATCAGCTGACCTGCTTTTCCGCGTCACCAGCCAGAACAGGACGACAAGCAGGAGGTTTCCCGCCATGACTGCCGGTATCATCGCGGGTGAAACAAGATGCTGCTGGAACCACGCAGTGACGGGTGCCGTAATCGCAATAATGACGCCGGCCCATAGACCCGTTGTCTCTGTCGCAAGGAGCAGACCCAGATTTACAATACTGCCCACGAGGAAAAGGTTGACGACGTTGAACGGAGGAGCAGATGGAACGAGCTCCCGTATTGCGAATTGGAGAGCAATAGTCAATGCAAGAACAATGGCGGCTCTCGTAATGTATCTGGTCGTCTTCACGTACTCCTCCCGATTGGGGCTTGCCTGTCATGGAATTTCCATCAATAGTTTATGTTGAACTGACTCGACGGTCAAGCCGACTTGTGTGGAGGCCCCCATGGCTGGCGAAGCGAACAATCATTGACATCACAGGGAAAATGGGTACAGTAAACATGATAAGTTCCGAAGAGACAAAGGAGAGTTTCATGCCAATCAAGAAATCTTCTATTAAGGACGTCCGCAAGACCAAGACACGGACGGCATACAATACCGAGCATACAGCTAAGACGAAACTTGCCCTGGATATGGCTCGCAAGTCCGATTATGCCCCCGAGAAAGTCGTCGACGCCGTGAAACAACTCGACAAACTAGCTCAGAAGGGCATTGTCCACAGGAACACGGCTGCCCGTAAGAAGTCTCGCCTGATGAAGAAGGCGAATGCCGCCAAGGTCGCGACGAAGGCTACTGCGTCGTAAGAGCTACTGCTGAAAGCAACCGCTCAAGGGCCACCAGCGCACTGCTGGTGAGCCCTTTTTTCGTTTCGTACTCAATTTCCTCGAGGCGCTCCAGCATAGCCTCAAGTTCACGCAGCTTGATATGACTTGCCGCTGTCAGAAGAGCTCTTAGCGTGTAATCGTCGAGGTATTGATGCTGGGTGCGCAGGCACCAGGCCCTGAGGTCGGCCTTGGGCCGGTTCGACTTCGAAACGAGCTTTGCGTTCAACAACCGCACAAACCCGAGTTCCACATCATAGAGAATGGTTGTGTCGGCCGCCCCGGAAGCTGACAGGTCATAGAGCGCTGTCGCTGCACGGTCGTACTTCCTGAGAGAGATAGCCTCGACGAGATCAGCAGCAGCGGCTATGTGACACCGAGGCACGACCTCACGGACATCAGCGACAGTGACGGCTGCATCAGTATACGCAAGGAGTTTGTCGATCTCGCTTCGCATAAGGAAGAAGCTGCTTGCCGTCCGCTCCATGAGCTCGTGGACCGCCTGGTCCTCTATTGCGCGCCCCTCAAACCTCTTCTTGATCCAGGAGCGCACCGCAGTCGGCGGAACAGCGTAGCTGGTAACCACATACGCCTTTTTCAGCAGCTCTGAAGGAACTTTGGCGGGGTCCGCAAATATGACAGTGGTGGTGCTGCCAGACAGAAACAGGGGGGTCATAGTGCCCAGACGTTTGGCTCCCTTATCTTCGAGGCCGTTGACGACGAGAACCTTGCGCCCGGACCCGAAGCTCTCACTGCCGAGGAACTCGCGGATACCGTCCACGTTGTCGTCGCTACCCTCAAACTCGGCATAATCGAAAGCCCAGAAAGCTTCTGCTACCAGCGAGCGCGCTGCCTCTTTCGCCTGCGGAACGAAATAGTCGTCTCCGGGCGCGAAAACATACAACGACGCAGGCTTCTTACCCCTGAGGCTTGTGAGACCGTCAGTTACTGAGACTTCGTTGGAGCCTGACGCGTATCCCTTGGCTGCTGCCATTGTTCCCGGTCTATGGATAGATCTTCTCGAGCAAGCGAGGGAACGGGACTGTTTCCCGCAGGTGCGGTAGCTTGCAGATCCACGCTACTGTCCGCTCGACGCCAAGACCAAACCCGCTGTGTGGAACCGATCCGTACTTGCGAAGGTCCAAGTACCACTGGTAGTCTGCTTCGACAAGCCCCTCGGCATGAACTCGTTCGAGAAGCAGCGTGTAGTCGTCTTCGCGCTGCCCGCCTCCGATGATCTCGCCGTATCCCTCCGGAGCCAGCAGGTCAGCACACAGTACCGTCTGCGGATTGGCAGGGTTTGTTTTCATGTAGAACGCTTTGAACGATTTGGGGTAGCTGTGCACGAAGACCGGTCGTTTGAACTGGTTCGAAATGAGCGTCTCCTCGTCCCCACCAAAATCGTCGCCCCACTGTATCGGCGAACCGGCTTTCTGCAGGAGCTTCACTGCCTCATCGTAGGAGATACGTGGAAACGGCGTGGCTATCTTTTCCAGCGGGACAATGTCCCGCTCGATGATGGCAAGCTCCTCCTTACGCTTCCCCAGGACCTGCTGCACGATGTACGTGACGAATTCCTCCTGGACATCGCAGTTCTGCGACCAATTGCAGTACGCCATCTCGGGCTCGACCATCCAGAACTCGGTCAGATGCCGACGCGTCTTGGACTTCTCGGCACGAAACACAGGACCAAAGCAGTAGACTCTCCCAAAGGCCATGGCCGTCGCTTCGTTGTAGAGTTGGCCGCTCTGCGACAGGTAAGCGGGTACGCCGAAATAGTCAGTCGAGAACAGGGTCGAGGATCCTTCGCAGGCATTGGCGGACAGGATGGGGGCGTCCATGAGCAGGAAGTCGTTGTCATCGAGGTAGTCACGGATGCTCTTGACGATCGTGGCACGTATGCGCATGATCGCCCACTGGCGCTTCGAGCGGAGCCACAGGTGCCGGTTGCTCATCAGGAAGTCGACGCCGTGCTCCTTCGGCGTAATCGGGTAGTCCACAGCTGCCTGATGGACCTCGATCTTTTGAACATGCATTTCGTGACCGCCGGGTGCCCGCTCTTCGGCGTGGATCGCACCAGTGATACTGATGCTGCTCTCCTGCGTGAGGTGGCGCACTGCCTCGAATGTCGTCTCTTCGACGTCACTCTTGGCGACGACACACTGCATGATGCCGCTACCGTCCCGAACGAGGACAAACGCTACTTTTCCGCTGCTGCGGCTGTTGTAGACCCAACCGTTGATGGTCTGGACCTGTCCGACGTAGTCTGCTGCCTTGTCGATGTACATGATTACTTCTCCTCCAGCGATTTCTGATGCGGACATACTGTCGAGTTCAGGTTCGCCCCACATTCGGGGCATAACCCCCTGCAATCTTCTTTGCACAGTGGAAACTCGGTGACTTCGATGAGCAGGTTCTGGCGCACCACATCGGAAATGTCGAGTACGTCCGACTCGAGCGCAAATACGTCTTCCTGGTCCGGATCCTCTTCCCCATTGAGAAGATACGTTTCATTGACGTCGAATTCGACATCCTCGACGACCGGGTCCAGACACCTCACGCAGGGCTGGCTCACCCTCGCACTGAACGACCCGGAAAGCTGATAACCGATGCCAAGGTTGCTCAGGACGAACTGTCCCGTCACTGGCTCAAGGAGCGTAACTCCAGGGAGATCTCCAACCGAGGTTTCCTCAAACGCGAAGGATTGACTACTCCCTTGCTCGATGTTCAGTTTCTGGAGTTCGAGTCTCATCGTTGTTCTCCTCCACATGGAACTGCATCTCCGACGCCTTGACGGTCTCAGTAAGCTTCGCCAGGATTTGCTCCAGCTGCTCCAGCATCTTGAGTGAGTACTCGTCAGCCTGCCGTTCAGCCGTCTTTCGCGCGGCCACAACCTCGGCCATCATGCGGTCTCGTTCAGCGGCGGCGGAACGTACGATTTCGTTGTCTGCAACCAGGTCGTCGTGCGAACGCTGGCCCTCTTCTATCATCCGGCCGCACTGTCGCCTGGCATCGGCCATCAGGGCATCACGCTGCTCCAGCAGGGCACACGCATTACGGACCTGTTCCGGGAATGCCGTGCGGAGATGCGCGATTGCATCTGCCAGCTCCTCGTCCTTGATGATACGATAGCCAAGCAACCTGGGGCCCCGCTCCCTCACCTGATCGATGCGGTCGATGATGTCCTGCAGCGTAAGCTTCTCAATCATGCGTTCCTCCCCTGGCCCGAGACAGGCCAAGCACAATCCTGTCTGCAACACTCGCAGGCACTAAATCACGAATGTCCCCCCCGCCTTCGTACATCTGTTTGATGAGTGTGGAGGAAACGAAGAAATGCTCCTGCGAACTCATGAGATAGATGATATCCACATTCGGGTCGAGATACCTGTTCGCCCAGGCGAGCTGTACTTCGTGATCAAAGTCCGAGACGGGTCGCAATCCGCGCAGCATAATGTTTGTCCCTACGCGCTTCATGAAATGGACGACCAGGTCGTCGAAGCCTTCCACCACGACATTCGGGATATGCCGCGTTGCGCTGCGGACCATGTCGACGCGCTCGTCCAGCGACCACATTGGACTCTTGTACACTATGCCGGCCACACCGACAACGAGCCTGTCGCACAAACGCGCTCCACGCTCAATGATGTCGACGTGCCCTTTGGTAACCGGGTCAAACGTGCCCGGATAGACGATTGTATCCATATATCCCATAGACCTCATCTTCAAGTGTAGTCAAAAGGCGTCCGATGAAAAGAAAAGAGGGGCGCCTTTCGGCGCCCCTCTTCACGGTATTGGCACAGTTAGGCCAAGAGCACCTTACTCAGAAAACTCTGTGTGCGCTCCTGCTGTGGATGCTCGAATACCTCAGAAGGAGATCCGGACTCAATGATGAGGCCCTCATCCATGAAGATGACACGGTCCGCGACTTCCTTCGCAAAACCCATCTCATGTGTTACGACAATCATTGTCATACCTTCGTCCGCAAGTCTGACCATCACGTCGAGGACCTCATGGATCAACTCCACGTCAATGGAGGACGTCGGCTCGTCGAATAGCATGAACTTGGGGTGCATGGCAAGTGCACGCGCTATGGCCACCCGCTGTTGTTCTCCGCCACTCATCTGAGCAGGCTTGTGATCGGCGCGATGCGACAGACCGACCTTCGCCAGAAGTTCCATTGCCTCAGCCTCAGCCGCTTTGCGAGCAGTCTTCTTGACGACGAGAGGACCCAAGGCAACGTTCTGAAGAGCGGTGAGGTGAGGAAACACGTTGAACTGTTGAAACACCATGCCGATGTCTTCTCTCAATCTGCGAATGTCACACTTGCCTGGCTCGACGAGCTTGCCGTCGAATGTTATGCGGCCGGCCGACGGGGGCTCTATCCAGTTGATGCACCTCACCAGTGTACTCTTGCCCGAACCTGAGGG
>DASVKR010000008.1:0-4182 GCA_036385275.1 Candidatus Cryosericum sp.
ATAGGTCGTGCCGTACAGGATGCCGCCGGCGCCTGCCAGCGCAGGACCCACGATGAAGGCCGTACTGATGACGACGTCGATGTTGATGCCCATGAGGCTGGCTGTCGGTTTGTCGAATGCCACGGCGCGCATCTGCTTGCCGATGAGGGTCTTGTTGACAAACCAGAACAGCAGGACCATCAGGAAGACGGAAACGCCAACGTCGAGCAGCAGGACGTTGGAGATGGAGAGGCCGAGGTTGCCTGGGATGGGAATGTTCTTGGCCACGATGAGGTCAGGGAACTTGCGGAAATTCGGACCGAAGACGAAGTGTACGCCGAAGAGGACGAAGTCCATCGCGCAGAAGTTCTCCAGGAATATCGAAACACCGAGCGCGGTGATCAGTGCCGAAAGACGGGACTTGTAGCGCAGCGGGCGATACGCAAGTTTCTCCATGACAAAACCAAGCAGGCCGGTAATGAGCATGGCTGCGATGATTGTCGGGATGAAGGCGCCACCGAAGATCTTGGCCATGACGGGGGCAAGGAAGAATCCCATGTAAGCGCCAAACATGAAAATGTCTGCATGAGCAAAGTTGATGAGGCGCACGATGCCGTACACCATTGTATAGCCCAAGGCAATCAGAGCATAGATACTGCCTATCTGAATGCCGTTGATGAGTTGCTGCAGGAACTGACCCATGTTTTCTCCTCCAACAGGGGTACAGCGGGGAGTACCTGATTCCCGCTGTACCGAGATGCGTGCCAGGTTACGGGTTGACAGTCATCAGGAACGTCTGCTGGCCGTTCTCGATCTGCAGAATGACTGCGGATTTGATTGGGTCCCGATTTTCGTCAAACTTGTAGGCGCCTGACATGCCCGAGAAGGTCGTATTCTTCATGGCATCCCTGATGTCCGAGCCCTTGATCGAGCCGGCAGTCTTGAATGCGTCGAGGAACAGTCCTGCAGCGTCATACGCAAGAGCACCCATTGAGTCGGGCGCCTCCCCGAATTTGGCTGTGTATGCTGCGACGAAAGCCTGGACTTTGGGGGCGGGGTCGTCCTTGGAGAAGTGGGTGGAGAAAACGCCACCTTCGACAGCTGCGCCACCGATCTTGACGAGGTCAGGTGAGTCCCAGCCATCGCCGCCACCGGCGGGGACGTTCAGTCCCATAGCGCGAGCCTGTTTCAGAATGAGTGCGGTGGATCCGTAGTAGCCTGAAAGGTACAGGAACTCAGGCTTGGCGGCCTTGATCTTGGTCAGCTGGGCCTTGAAGTCGACTGTCTTGTCTTCATCCGTGAAGGATTCATAGGCGACGACTTTGCCGCCCAGCTTCTCAAAAGCCGCCTTGAAGTTCTCGGCCAGGCCCTTGGGGTAGTCGTTACCGTTGTCAAACAGGCAGGCCGCCGTCTTGACCTTCAGCGTGTTCCATGCGTAGTTGGCCATGACCTTACCCTGGAACGAGTCGATGAAGCAGGCACGGAAGATGTAGTCACCGACCAGCGTGACCATCTCATTGGTGGACGTTGGCGAGATCACTGGGACGCCGGCAGCCTGCGCGATAGGCGCGATGGCCAGGGTGACCTTGCTCATGACGGCACCGATGATGCCGATGACCTTGTCCTGGTTGATGAGCTTCTGAACAGCGCTGGCGCCGACTTCGGGGGAACCAGCGTCGTCCTCGTTGATATAGTTAATCGTCGTCTTGACGCCGTCGATCGTTGCTCCGCCGGCAGCATTGAATGCCTCGACGGCCATAACTACACCGTTCTTGCTGGAAGTACCGAAGGTGGCCGAGCCACCGGTCATCGGGAAGATACCGCCCAGGTTGACAACCTGTTCGGTGGGTTTGACCTCAGCTTTTTTGCATCCAACGCCAACGCCGGCGATCAGTGCACAGACAAGAATAATGGCAAGCAGTCTTCTCATGTTTTCTCCTCTCGTGATGCGAATGTGTGGTACCGGTTCGTGGAATGGCAGAGCATCGTCAGACTTGCAGGCCTGTCGACACCCCCTTTCCAAGAAAGCGGAAAGACCTCACGGCGTGTTTTCCGCGAGGTCTTCTGGTGGCAGCGCAAGCTGAGGGCTTGGGTCCCTGCTTACTGTGGACTCCGGGCAGTGTTCTGCTCGGTGAGTCCAAGGCACAGCCGTCTGGCACAAGACGTGAGCATAAACCGAATGAATGCGGTGAGCCAAGGTATGAGACAAAGAAGGGAAACCATCTGGTGTCCATAGCGCATTCTTGCAAAGTGGACAGAAAAGTCAATAGGTAGAGGCTGAGGACCATGAACGAACCATTGGAGTGTATCAGCCGGCATGCCGGTGCACGCGGGTCTGTTAACAGGCCGTAAAGGAGAGGTTCGACACGCTGTACTGTGATCGATGCGGGCATACCAATATGAGCGACGGATCCAATCATGCTGGAACAGACGTCTGTGCACCGCGTTTCAGCACCTCACATCAAGTCCGACGTTTCTGGTCCGGAATATTCCAAGTGTCGTCTCATGTATTTAATCTTCTACCGCACACTATTACGGTGCCGTAAGAATTGTCAAGGTGTACGTGACCTGCTGTCCACCCGGCGCTCCAAGCCCCCGACGTAGCTCGCGCCACTTTCTGGAACGCTGCGCTGGTGAACTGGTGCACGTCATTGGTAATGACAGCCACGGCGCGTATCCTGTCGCCGTGGCTGTCATCGTGTTGGTTACGGGTTGACCGTCGTCACGTAGACCTGTTTGCCGTCCTTGATCTGCAGGATGACTGCGGACTTGATGGGATCCCGGTTTTCGTCGAACTTGTAGGCGCCTGCGACGCCCAAGAAGGTCGTATTCTTCATGGCATCCCTGATATCCGAGCCCTTGATCGAACCGGCAGTCTTGAATGCGTCGAGGAACAGTCCCGCAGCGTCATACGCAAGAGCAGCGAGTGCGTCGGGTGCTGCCCCGTACTTAGCAGTGTATGCTGTGACAAAAGTTTGGACTTTGGGGCTGAGGTTGTCCTTGGAGAAGTGATTGGAGAAGACGCCACCCTCGACAGCCGCGCCACCTATCTTGACGAGGTCAGGTGAGTCCCAGCCATCACCGCCGCCGGCGGGGACGTTCAGACCCATCTCGCGCGCCTGTTTCAGCTGAAGGGCTACTGAGGCATAGTAGTTGGGCAGATACAGGAATTCAGGATTGGCAGCCTTGATCTTGGTCAGTTGGGCCTTGTAGTCGACCGTCTTGTCTTCATCCGTGAAGGCTTCAAAGGCGACGACTTTGCCACCGTTCTTCTCAAAACCAGCCTTGAAGTACTCGGCAAGGCCCTTGTTGTAGTCATTGCCGTTGTCGTACAGCACTGCGGCCGTCTTGAGCTTCAGCGTGTTCCAGACGTAGTTTGCCATCACCGTTCCCTGGAAGGGATCGATGAAGCAGGCACGGAAGATGTAGTCGCCGACCAGCGTGACCTGGGTAGCGGTGGACCCTGTCGCGATCTCCGGGACGCCGGCAGCCTGTGCGATAGGAGCGACAGCCAGAGAGACCTTGCTCATGAGGGCGCCGATGATACCGATGACTTTGTCCTGATCGATGAGTTTGTGGGCAGCGCTGGCGCCGACTTCGGGAGAACCAGTGTCGTCCTCGTTGATGTAATTGATCGTTGTCTTGACCCCGCCGATCGTTGCTCCGCCGGCAGCGTTGAACTCCTCGACGGCCATGGTTGCACCATTCTTGCTGGAAGTACCGAAGGTGGCCGCACCGCCGGTCATCGGGAAGATACCACCCAGATTGACAACCTGGTCAGTTACTTTGGTAGCAGTGCCGCAACCGGTGACGCCTGCGACAAGTACTGTAAGAACAAGCAAAAATACGATGGTTCGTTTCATCATGGTTCCTCCGGGAAATAGGTTTGTGGTGTTCGTATACAGAGGCTTGACGGAATCGCCGGTCGTGGCATCACCTCCTTCGACGAACGCAAACCGGCCTTGCAGGGGAAATTTCTGCAAGGCCGGTTTCGTCCGGTATGTTGGTGAGGTCAGGCACGTGCGCTGGGTGAGTCGTACCCAGCGTCGCTGTGGCCGTCCCCCTGCTGAGAGCAGACGAACGGAGGACATGGAGCGTGGCCATAGTGAGTGAATGGGATGGTTCGACTGTCATGGAAAGCAGTACTGCACGTGTAACCATAAAAGATTGTCGCACGCAGAAGGAAAAAGTCAACATGCGGGA
>DASVKR010000009.1:0-13488 GCA_036385275.1 Candidatus Cryosericum sp.
GCACCTTGACATCGTCTGGCATCCGGAGATGTTCCATGGGCGCGGATGGCGCTCCAGCGGATTCGACGGGTGGTATTTCAAGGTCGTCGACGCCTCAGAGCGGCACGTGTGGGCAATTATACCGGGCATCTGGATGGACCGCGACCCGGCCAAACAGTACTGCTTCATCCAGTTCCTCGATGGACGGACGGGTCACACGACGATGCACCGCTATCCTGCCCAGCAATTCTGGTCCTCGCGCGAGCGCTTCGACGTCGCGGTCGGCCGAAGTCGCTTCAGCCTGACGTCCCTGCACGTGGACATCGATGATCCAGACCTACATCTGACAGGAGACCTGCAATTCTCACAATCGCAAGGGTGGCCGATTCGCCCGTGGGCACCAGGGGCTATGGGACCTTTTGCCTTCCTGCCGTTTCTCGAGGGCTATCACGCCATTACGAACGTCGACCCCCGCATCGTCGGTTCTCTCTCCGAGGGTGGCGATGAGATGGACTTCACCGGAGGGCGGGCCTACATGGAGCGGGACTGGGGCAGTGCGTTCCCGCGTGCGTGGGTGTGGACGCAGTCCAACCACTTCGACGAGGACCATGTCTGCCTGACTGCTTCGATCGCGGATATCCCGCTGGCGGGCCGAGTGCTTCGCGGGTTCATCGTTGGGTTCCTGTTCGAAGGCGTGTTCTACCGGTGGGCGACATGGAACGGGTCACGACTGGTGCGCTTCGCGTATGACGACGAGCATGCCGAGTTTACGGTCATCAACGGGAAACACATCCTTGAAGTCTGGAGCGGCGGACGGAGCGGGATGGGTCAGGTGTTCGCACCGCGGGCAGGGGCCATGACGAAGATGCTGGTCGAAGAACTGAACGCTGTCGTGCAGGTCCGCCTGATCGAGCGGAACCTGCATGGAGACGTCCTGTTGTTCGAGGGCCGTGGGCGTAATGGGGGACTCGAGATCAGCGGCGATATGGCTGCTGCAGTCGGGACACCCGAGGTGCGCACCGTCCAGGGACTGGCACGCCCGTAGGGATGTGGCAGAAGTAGCAGCCCTCGACTACCTGGGAGTCTGACCCCAACATGCCGCTGATCGTGTAACTTTTGGTTCCTGCTGACCGTACGCAAGGTGAGAGCAGGATATGGGTACGAACAAGGGCCCGCCTGCCGCAAGCGGTTGTTCCGCTTTCCTGTGGGAGGTAGTACATGAGAGGACTTGCCATTTTTCTGGTGATCGTGCTCCTGATCGTCGGTGCGTTGTACGCAACAGGCGCCCTGGCAGGCAATGCGTGGTGGGAGCCCAACTCCAGTAATCAGCCGGCCCCCGGCGGCGACGTGACCGAAGAAAAGTCTGTCGGAACGCAGGGCGCGCAGAGTGCGCGGGTCGAGCTCCGGATGGGCGCAGGAAAGGTGAACGTGCGAGGTGGGGCTTTGGATCTCATGAACGCCACGTTCTCGTACAACGTCAGTGCATGGAAACCCATCATCGACTACGTCGTGACGAACGACCAGGGAAGCCTGCTCGTGCGCGAACCCAGCGGCACCTACTCCTTCACGTCCAAGTACCGATATGAGTGGGATATCCGGCTGAACAGCTCGACACCTATTGACCTGGAGGTGAAGACTGGGGCCGGGAACGCGATCCTGGACCTCAGTGACATGATGGTGCGCACACTGACCGTGGACGCTGGTGCAGCCAGCGCTTCCATCACAGGCTCACCCAAGGCCATGACTTCGATGGACGTGAAGACAGGTGTGGGGTCGGTCAACATCGACCTCACCGGCGACTGGAAGAACAGCGCTACCGTGCACGTTAACGGTGGTGTCGGCAGCATCAAGCTGGTCGTCCCCAGGAACGTCGGGGTCACGGTCGACGCCAAGCGGGGGATTGGTTCTATCAGCACGCCCGGCTTCACGCGGGATGGAAACACGTACCGCAACACGGCATATGGGTCCAGCGCCGTCACGCTGAGCATCGACCTCAACGTCGGCGTGGGCTCGGTGACCATCACCCAGAAATAGCAGGCTCTTCTCGCAGGAGACTCGGGCGGGACGCGGGAGATGGCTCCCGTGTCCCGCTTTCCATCTATCGGTGGATGATGGAGCGACGCCAGATGTCCTCATTGATGTGGCGGAGGGCTTCGTCGTCGAACTTGACGACCTCGCGGTCATACGTGATTATGCCATTGGTCTCCTGCTCGACGTCGGTGGTCTGCGTGTACACGGCGGTGCTCAGGCCCTTGTCGATGAGGAGCTTCAGCTGCCGTTCGACAAGAGACCGATATGCGTCGAGTAGTTCCGCAGGAGCGACGGATCAGAGACACTTTCTTCGTTCCCGCGGAGGCGGGAACCCACGGATTAACCACGAGACCGCTATACTGAACTATGTGCTTGTCGCAGACGGGAAACGATCATCATGGGAGACCAAATGTGCTCTTCGATACACTTGTAGTAGTCGCATGTGCACTGAACCAGGCTGACGTTTGCTGGGGTGTTGGTGCATCGGTACTGCTGTACTACCACGGGCTGGTCGATGCTCCGCGCGACATCGACATCATGACAACCGAGGCAGACGCAGACGTGGTCGCCTCGATCCTCGGCAGTCTGGGCCATGAAGCGCTCGGCGATCCCGGAAGAAGTCTGTATTCGACGAGCCGGTTCCTCGAATACGTGGTCGGCGGGACGGATGTCGACGTCATGGCCGGATTCGCCATCAAGCACGGGAGCGGCACCTACGTGTTTCCGTTCGACGAGCAGTCTGTCACAATGAAGAAGGATGTGGACGGCGCAATGATCCCATTCACGTCATTAGAGGACTGGTATGTGTTGTACCAGTTGATACCGGGGCGAGAAACCAAGGTGAAGCTAATCGAAGATCATTTGCGAAGCGGCAGTGTCCTTGACGTTGCATTCCTCGAACGGGCACTGGCCCGCCAGCTGCCTCCCGACGTTCGTACGAGAATCGAGGGATTTCTGACTGCCTACCGCTCTTCAGGGCACTAGACCTGTCGTCCCCGCGCAGGCGGGAGTGACGGACCAACGATCCGCGTGGAGGCCCCGGCGAAACCTCCTGCACGCCGACGTTTGACCGAAAAACGATTGTGGCTATAACAGGAACTAGGTGGTGGCCCTGAGACTTCGCGGGGCAGGGACTGGGTACTCTGCGAAGCTTGGGCGTGGATTCATGCAGGGGAGGTGGGAACAAGGTGTCGGTTGGAACAGTGATTGTTCCACTTGGTCATGTGGGCTGGACGAACGTCATCACCATTCTTCGGAAAGCGCGAGCTTGTGACTCATTCAGGTGCTCTGACAAACAGAGAAGAGGAGGAAACATGTTCGGCACCATGAAGAAGATTCTTGCACTTGTTCTGGTAGTTGCCATGACGGTAACGCTCGTTTCTGGCTGCGCTCCAAAACCAAAACCCGTAGTTGCTCTGGTTCTGTGGGGATCGCAGGACGATCAGGCAATGCTTCAGACGATGGCTGACTCATTCAAGGCGGCACATACCGACAAAGACTATACTATCACGCTTGGCGTCTGCGGCGAAGATGTCGCCAAGGATACGGTTCTGAAGGACCTGGACGCTGCCGGTGACGTGTTTGCCTTCGCCAGCGACCAGATTGCCGCGCTACAGAGCGCGGGAGCCCTGCTGCCGGTCACCATCGACACCGAGGCAATCAAGACAGCTAACTCGCCTGCCTCGGTCACTGCGGCAACGGTAGATGGTCAGCTGGTGGCTTATCCATCCTCGGCCGACACATATTTCCTCTACTATGACAAGAAGTACCTGTCCGACGCAGAGGCGGGGTCTCTCGAGACTATCATGGGCAAGTCTCTGCCGACCGGTGTCACCAACTTTGCCATGAATATGAGCAACGGCTGGTACATCGCCTCGTTCTTCTTTGCCGGCGGATGCAAGCTGTTTGGCGCGACCGGAACAGAAGCCACGGTCTGTGACTTCAACAACGCAGGCGGCCTTGCCGCCGGCCAGTACATGATCAAGCTTGCCGCAGACAAAAAGAAGTTTGCGGACTACGGTGCCAACTACGACTCCACAATGTGCCAGAACTTCAAGGACCGCAAGCTTGCAGCGGCCGTTTCAGGAACATGGAACGCCACAAAGGTTCAGGAAGCCCTTGGTACCGACTATGGCGCCACCAAGCTGCCGACCATCAACATCAACGGCAGTGACGTCAACATGGGCTCCTTCGCCAACTTCAAGCTCTACGGCGTAAACTCCCACACGAAGGCCGCCGAAGATGCCTTGGCGCTTGCAGAGTGGGTGACGAACAAGGACAACCAGCTCGTTCGCTTCCAGACGAGGAGCTTCGCTCCGACGAACGTAACGATTGATGCATCAACTCTTGCGTCGAACGTGGCTGTTGCTGCTGATGCATTGCAGGGCAAGTTCGCGACATTGCAGCCTTCCATCAAGCAGATCAGCAACTACTGGACACCGGCCGCCGCCCTGGGAACCAGCATCGAAACCGGCAAGACTACCGCCACCACCCTGCAGAAGGATCTGGACGCGCTGGTCAAGCAGATTCTCGCAGCACTGCAGTAGAATTCCTCCTGCTCAATCAGTAATGAAACGGGCGGCGACATGGTTCGCGCGACAAATGCGCAGCTGTGCCGCCGCCTCGTTCCTGCCCTACAGGGACAGCGGGATAGAAGAAAGGTTGGTGCGACATGGAAGAGAAGGCTTCAAGAAGGACTGAGCGGGCTGGTCTGGCGAACACGTTCGCCACGCTCCGAACCCAGCTGATGTTCCTCTTCTGCAGTTTCCGTAAGGGTGATGGCAAGACGCGTCTATCATACGTTCTCATGGGCTTCTCCAACCTGGCGCGAGGCCAAGTGGCGAAAGGCATCTACTATCTGGCGTGCGAGCTGCTGTTCGTCGCCTATATGATGACGAGTGGGGCACGTGCGCTGGCAGGACTTCGCACGCTTGGGACACAGACGCAGCACATCGAGGCGATTCCTGGACAGGTGCCAAAGCTCATCCCTGGCGATAACTCCATGCTCATGCTGCTGTACGGGGTCGCCGCCATCCTGCTGGTCGTCTGGTTCATTGCCACGTACTTCTGGAATGTCTCCTCTGCCGTCAGGGCACAGGAACTCCAGCAGCAGGGCAAGCCGCTGCCTGGCTTCAAGGTCGAAGTACGCGAGTACCTCGACGCGAAATTCCATGTCACGCTGCTATTCCTGCCCGTCACCGGCGTCCTGCTGTTTACAGTGCTGCCGCTCCTGTTCATGATCCTGATCGCCTTCACCAACTACGACAGTTCGCACCAGCCGCCCGGATCCCTCTTCCACTGGACGGGGTTGTACAGCTTCAAAGGCCTGTTCTCCAACAGTGGAGTCCTGAGCGGTACGTTCTGGCCTGTCCTGGGCTGGACCCTCACCTGGGCGGTCGTCGCGACCGTATCGAACTACATGCTCGGCATGCTGCTCGCGATCCTTATCAACAAGAAGGGCATAAAGTTCAAGGGCCTCTTCAGGACCGTCTTTGTGTTGTCGATTGCCATACCGCAGTTTGTGTCTCTCCTCATCATGAGGAACATGCTCGACGACTTTGGACCCATCAATGGGGTCTTGCAGCAGTGGGGACTTACCAGCAGCTTCGTGCCGTTTCTGACCAATGCCACGTTTGCAAGGCTCAGCGTCCTGGTCGTCAACCTGTGGGTCGGCATTCCGTATAGCATGCTGATCACGAGCGGAATCCTTATCAGCATTCCCAAGGAACTCTATGAGGCCGCCATGATCGACGGGGCCTCGCCGTTCCAACTGTACACCAAGATCATCCTGCCGTTCGTCCTATTCGTGACGGCTCCCTATCTCATCACGCAGTTCATCGGCAATATCAACAACTTCAACATCATCTACTTGCTGACTGGCGGAGGGCCGAACAGTCTCACCTACTACCAGGCAGGCAAGACCGACCTGCTGGTGACGTGGCTGTACAAGCTGACAGTCAATACGCGTGACTACAGCTATGCGTCGGCCATCGGCATCTGTGTCTTCATTATCTCCGCCGTTCTGTCGCTCATCGCGTACAGGAACACGAAGTCATACAAGAACGAGGAGACATTCCAATGAGCAGTCGAGCGTATACCCATGCGAAAGGGCGCGTCATCGCCGGCAACACGCTGGCATACGTGGTACTGAGTGTCCTGTGTCTGATCTGGCTGGTCCCCATCGTCTGGATCGTCGCCATTTCGTTCAGTAAGGGCGTCGCCGGCATCCCCAACTACTTCTGGCCGAAGTATGGGTTGACGTTCCAAAACTACATCAACCTCTTCTCCAGCTCGGGGGTCAGCTCCGGGTTTTACTTCCCGAGATGGTTCCTGAACACGCTGTTTGTAGCGGTCTGTTCGTGCGCCCTTGCCTCGGTCCTGGTCCTCTCGGTCGCGTACGCCCTGTCGCGCATGCGCTTCCACATGCGGAAGCCGCTCATGAACGTGGCCCTCGTGCTGGGCATGTTCCCCGGCTTCATGTCCATGATCGCGGTGTACTACATCCTGAAAGCCTTCAGCCTGACCAATACGCTGGTGGCACTCATCCTCGTCTACGCTGGGGGCGCAGGGCTCGGGTTCTACGTCGCGAAGGGCTTCTTCGATGCCGTTCCCAAGGAAATGGACGAGGCGGCCATGATCGATGGTGCGACGCGGGCACAAATCTTCTGGCAGATCACGGTCCCGCTGTCCAAACCCGTCATTGTCTACACGATCCTTATTTCGTTCCTTGCTCCGTGGGCTGACTTCATCTTCGTGAACATGATCATGGGGCCAACCGCCTACAAGAACTACACGGTCGCCCTGGGCCTGTTCCGCATGATCGACCGCGAACACATCACAACCTATTTCTCCATGTTCACTGCAGGAGCGGTACTCGTGTCGATCCCGATCGTGGCCCTCTTCATCTCGATGCAGAGGTTCTACGTCGAGGGTATCACGGGCGGCTCGGTCAAGGGTTGACACTGCTGCGTGGGCGTCTCCTTCGGGAAGCCGTGACGCCATGCCCATGAAGAAGAGGCTCTCAGGACTGATTGCCATCATTATGGCCTGGATGCTGATTGTCCCAGGCTGTGCGCGGACCACCCGCTATGAGTATGAGCAGCCACTCAATGTCGTCGACGATGATTACCGTACCTGGTACGAGGTGTTCGTCCCCTCGTTTTACGATGGGGACGGGGATGGCACCGGCGATCTCCCGGGGCTGACGGCCAAGCTGGACTATCTCAACGACGGGAAGGGCGGCGGCCTGGGCGTGGGCGGTATCTGGCTGATGCCCATCATGCCGTCCCCCTCCTACCACAAATACGACGTCACCGACTACGAGAACGTGGACCCGGCCTATGGTACCCTGGGTGACCTCGAGCGGCTGGTCACCGAGTGTCACAAGAGAGGCATGCGCCTCGTCATCGACTACGAGCTGAACCATACCTCGTCTCAGCACCCGTGGTTCCTGTCGGCGACGTCTACTCTTGAGCAGAACCCCGCGCAGCCGGCGGCAAACCCGTACCTGGGGTACTACAACTTCGTCCGGGGCAGACCGGCGGTCGGCAGCTATGCCGAGGTTGGCACGACAGACTGGTACTATGAGGACCAGTTCAGTCCATCAATGCCTGACCTCAATCTCGACAACGCCGGCTTGCGGGGGCAGATCCGGGAGTCCACGCGTTTCTGGTTGAACAAGGGCGTCGACGGCTTCCGTCTGGACGGGGTGCTGTACTACTACGGCGGCAACAACTCAGGAGACACGGACCGGAACGTGGCATTCGTCGACTGGCTTGCAGACTACTGCAGGACAATCGATCCTGACGTGTACATCGTGGGCGAGGTCTGGAGCAATGCGTTGAGTATCGCGGAGTACTACCGGAGCCGTGCGTCGAGTTTCTTCGCATTCCCCTTCGCGCAGGCGACGGGGGTGGTAGCGTCGACACTGAACGGGACGGGTGCAGATGCGTCCGCTCAGGCGTTCTACAAGGCGACCGCGGCGTGGCAGCGGATGCTGCAGGAGTACGACCCTCAGGCGATCGACGCTCCCTTCATAGGCAATCATGACACGGCGCGGCCGGCGGGGTTCTTCTCGGGCGACCTCCAGAAGACCAAAATGGCCGGGGGCCTGTACCTCACGATGAGTGGAGGTCCGTTTGTCTACTATGGCGAGGAGCTCGGAATGACTGGTTCGCGCACCGATGAGGACAAACGTGGACCCATGCAGTGGTCGGACACCGTGACGACCGGCATGACGAAGGGGCCTCCGGGGATGGACCAGCCTGTGCGCCTCTTCGCCGCCGAGGACGTCCAAGGGAAGGATCCTGCTTCGCTGCTCAACTACTACCGCCGCGCGATACGTCTGCGGAACGAGAATCCCGAGATTGCCCGTGGTACAATGTCTGTGCTGGACGCAATGGCGGACCCGGAGGTCTGTGCCGTCGCCAAGGTCTGGAACGGGTCGCGGATCATCCTGGTAATCAACACGTCAGAGGAGGCAAAGGTAGTCGAATTCGGAAGGACGGTGAACCAGTACGCGGGCATCCGCGGATACCTGTCAACCACCGGCGCTGCAGTGATCTTGCGGGGAGACCGGCTCACCCTGCCTCCCATGTCCATCGTGGTGCTGAAATGAACCACATCCCTAAGCGAGTCGCAAACGTGCGGCTAGTGCTCGACATCCTCCACGGCAGGAGGGATGCATGCGGAGCGGGCTGGTTTGTCCCGGAACGCTGGAACCACGCCGCGTACCGAGGCGGCACGACAGACCCCGGCAGGCCCGGCGAGTTGCGCGTGGACCCGTGTGACTTCTTTGGCGCGTGCATCGAAAAGGCACTCCGGGAGGGCGGCGCTGCACAGGAGCCTGGAGGACGCAAACGCCTTACCGAGAGTGTTATCTATGGTATGCTGGTGCGTTCGTTCACGGCTTGGCCGCATCATGAGGCCGGGGAGGTCTGCTCCGGCACATTCCTGAAGACGATGGCACTGCTCCCGCTCCTTCGGCGGTACGGTGTCGACATCGTCTACCTGCTGCCGGTCTTCAGCTGCAGCGACCGATACAAGAAAGGCAGGCTAGGCAGTCCGTATGCAATCAAGGACATCTACAAGCTCGACGCCGCGCTGCACGATCCCCTGCTGGGCGAGGACACAGGCGAACTCCTCGAGACGGAGTTCCGGGCATTTGTCGAACTGTGCCACTGGCTGGGCATGAAGGTGGTCCTGGACTTCGCGTTCCGGACGACCGCACGAGACAACGTGCTCATCGCCGACCACCCGGACTGGTTCTGCTGGATCAGAAAAGAGTGTGCGGCGGGATTCCGGGCTCCCTCGCTGGGTGACGGCACAACGACGCGAGGGCTCAATGATGAAACGCTGGGAGAGCTGTACATGTCGTCGCAGACACCCGCGTACCTGGCTCAGTTCACATGGTCTCCCGACCGCATCGATCCGGACCGCTGGGCAGCGGTCCGGGCGAGCGCCGATGGCGACCTCCTCGGCGCCATCGAGGACGAATTCGGCATCACGACGGCGCCTGGCTTCTCGCCTATCATCAACGACCAGCAGCCGCCATGGACCGATGCCACCTACCTGCGGTTCTACCATGACAACGCCGCTCAGGCCGGCAAATATGTCGCGGACGATCAGGCTCCGTTTGTCATGCAGGACAGCGCTTCGCTCAGCAAATACCCGGGAGGCAAGCCCACCGAGGAGCTGTGGCGCTACGTCGAGGGTGTGATGCCGCACTACAGGACGCACTTTGGCATCGACGGAGCGCGCATCGATATGGCGCATGCCATGCCGGTCGAACACAATGCGTCGATGGTCCGGCGCATCCGAGAGGTGGATCCCGCGTTCCTCCTCTGGTCCGAGGAGCTCGATTGCGCCAAGGGAGCACAGGCGGAGAGGGACGGGTTCGACCTGATCAGCGGCTACACCTACTACAGCTACAAGAGCCTCCACGACGCCAACTTTGACCGCTCCATCCTGGACGATGGGTTCCTTGCCTCACCGATTCCTGTGGTCGCCTCGGTGGAGACGCCCGACACTCCTCGGTCGGCGCTGGGCCACCCGGACAAGGCCTCCCTCCGGCTGGTCCTGACCCTCAACAACTTCATGCCCAACGCTGTCCCGTTCATCAACAGCGGACAGGAACTGCTGGAGGTGCAGCCCATGAACCTTGGACTGGACAACAGTGAAGACGGCCGTTTCGTTCTGCCGCCCGGGGATCCGATGGCCGGCAGGCTTGCCTTTTTCGACCCCTACTGTCTTCACTGGTTAAGCGGCGACGCGTGGGTGGACGCCGTCCTGCAGGAGACACTTCGCCTGCGGCGACACTACCTGTCCCTTCTCAGCAACCCGGGAAACTTCGTGAAGCAGGAAGATCTTTTACAGCATGGGAACTTGACGATGCTCTGCTATCATGACTCGACTTATATCGACGGTCTGGTCGTCGCAGCAAATCGCTCGCTGACGACGGAACTATCGCTCAGGCTTGCACTGGAGCATCCCGCGGCGATTCCTGTCGGAAAAGAAGTCAAAATCGTGTATGATGCACATGGCCCGTGCAGGCGGTCGGTTTCTTCAACTGACGACGTTCTGCTCAGCCCGTGCGAAGTTGTAGTAATAGAAATCGGGAAGTAACGGAGGTTTCCAATGGACAATGGAACGCCCAGAGTAGCCTACTTCTGTATGGAGTTCGGGCTGCATGAGAAGCTGCATATCTACGCCGGGGGTCTGGGCATCCTGGCGGGCGACATCCTGAAAGCGGCGGTGGACGCAGACCGACCGATGGTCGGAATCGGCATCCTGTGGCGCCAAGACTACACCGAGCAATTCATCGACGAGTACGATCGCCCGTACGACAGCTACCACGAGTATCGGTACGACTCGCTCGAAGACACGGGCGTGGTCGTCACCGTGTCCATCCGCGACGAAGAGGTGCGGGTGAAGGTGTGGAAATGCACAGCCTTTGGCAACGCGCCACTGTACCTCCTCGACACGTACTTTCCGGACTCCCTGAGCTGGAACCTGACGGGGCAGCTGTACGGCTGGTTCGAGGAGGAACGCATTGCACAGGAGATGATCCTCGGCATCGGCGGCGTACGCGCGCTGCAGGCGCTGGGTATCGACGTAGATATGTATCACTTTAACGACAGTCACGCGGTCTTTGCCGGCGTCGAACTGATACGCCAGCAGATGACGAAGGGCGTGCCCTTCACAGACGCACTCCAGTCAGTGAAACAGCACATCGTGTTCACGACGCACACGCCGGTGTCTGACGGCAACGAGGTGCACACCCACCGCATCCTGCAATACATGAGCTCGTATGACGGACTCTCCAGCGATCAGATCGTCCAGCTGGGGGGCGACCCGTTCAGCATGACTGCCGCGGGGTTGCGCCTGTCCAGAAAGGCAAATGCGGTGTCGCAGCTGCACGGGCACACCGCTCGCCAGATGTGGAAACTCGTCCCCGGAGGCTCCGACATCCTTTCCATTACGAACGGCGTCCACAACGGTACCTGGCAGGACGACAGCATCCGGCAGGCTCACGCGTCCGGAGGGGACCTGTGGGCTGCCCACAGCGCACTGAAGCGTGTGATGATCGACGACATCGAGCGGCGGAACGGGGTCCGGCTCGACGAGAACGTCCTGACCATCGGGTTTGCTCGCCGTGCCACGCCGTACAAGCGCAGCGACCTCATCTTTTCGAACAGAGAGGTCATCGGGGACCTGCTGCGAAACCACAGGATCCAGATTGTGCTGTCCGGCAAGGCGCACCCCAACGACATGGGAGGGAAGGCGACCATCACGAACCTCGTACGCATTGCCAAGGAGTATCCCGGCAGCGTCGTGTTCCTGCAGGGCTATGACATGGCCATCGGCAAGATGCTGACGCGCGGGTGCGACGTCTGGCTCAACAACCCGGTGCGGCCGATGGAAGCGAGCGGTACGTCGGGCATGAAAGCAGCGATGAATGGTATCCTCAATCTGAGTACACTCGATGGGTGGTGGCCCGAGGCCTGTCAGCAAGGCGTCAACGGCTGGCAGTTCGGCGGGGGATACGAGGGCGGCGACTGCAACAGCGTGGACGTCGTTTCGCTGTACCACGTGCTTGCCAGCGACGTCATCCCCACCTATGAGAACCAGCGGGACGCATGGGTCGGCATGATGCACGCCAGTATCGAGATGTCTCAGTGGGAATTCTCGGCGGCACGCATGCTGCAGGACTACTACGAGAAGATGTACGTCTGACGGCGTCGCTCACAGCACTCGCAACGCACAAAGCGGGAAGGGGCCGATGAGACCCCTTCCCGCTTGTGGTCAAGCCAGGACGCTCCGCGCGAATTCCTCTGCCCCGTTCAGGTCCTGGGCATTGGGGTGGCGGAAGTTGAAGAACAGGAACTTGCCCAGACAGAAATAGTGCTTACTCATCACCGGGATTCTCCGTCGCGCCAGCAGGTCCTTCATGATCCCCACCGCCATCTCCCTGTTCCCCTCGAAGCCCGTGCCGAACACTGTCACGTGTTTGACGAGGGCAGGGTCGAGCCCTTCGATGAATTTCTTGACTGATGGGTCGATGTCCTTGGCATGGATCGATGCTCCCAGGAATAGCATGTCCACCGGTTCGCTCACCGTCGCTGCGCTGATTGGCTCCGCGACGCAGCCCGATGCGCGCGCAATCGCCTCGGCGACCCTCTTCGTGTTGCCTGTCCTGGACTGGTACACCACTCTGACACTCATGATACCTCCGTTGATTATGTTCGCATCTGGCTCCATGGGGAGCCCCACAGCACCTCGGTGGCAAGTTCTTACGGTCGGGCCCGAATATTGTCTCATCTCCCTCAAGCGCCATACCAGATAGTCTAGGAATATCTTCCCAAGACGCCAGAGCCAAGAAAGGTTGGGACGCGCTTAGGTGGAATGTGACGACGGCCACCTGCTTGGCGCATGCCATCGGACTGCCGCCGTTGGATGCGAAAAAGGCCACAGGAACTCTATCGGGGTTATCATGTTATAGTGATGAGGCATCTGAATATGTTCGTTGTCTCAACGTGATCCAGGCAGAGGTGGAGGAACGATGAAAAGAGTGATGGCTGTCCTGATACTGATTGTGGTTGCGGTCTCGTTGACTGCATGTAAGGGTCGTGAACCTGTGAGCTTCGAGGAGTTGCTCTCTCCCTACAATACCGTCGGGCACGTGCGTGCTTGCGACCTGGAGAGCATCCCGAAGGGAACGACGTACCGCGAGATCATCACGCGACTTGGCGCGACGCGAGACTTGGGCAGCGGCCTGCACGTTGCTCTCTACATCGTGGACGACAAGGAAAACCCGTATCTCTCCATTGTCGACCCAGACCTGGCCTGCACGAAGAGTGGAACAGAGCTGTTGCAGAGTGCTCAGCCGATCGTCGACGACAGCGGCACCATCGGCATCAGGGGCATCGTGACGGACATCGTTCAGGGGAAGGATGCCATCACGGCACAGTAGCCTCGCCC
>DASVKR010000010.1:0-44489 GCA_036385275.1 Candidatus Cryosericum sp.
AATGGAACCAAGGATCTCAGCCGCATCACCACGAAGACCCGTGTCATTGCTATGTGGGATAGAAGAAATAATATGTTTGATATATGACACTAGGAGGTGTTATAAATGAATCATAAATTGCAGAAAGTTTTTATAAAGAAAAGTTCAAAGGTATTTTGGTTTAATTTTCCACTCAGATTAATAGTCTGTTTATTGGTTTGTTTCTCTTTTATTCACCTTCCCTTATCTTTGGCTGCCATTACGCCCATTACTCCCATTACGCCCGTTACGCCTGTGTCGAGATGCCCTGCGACAACTCTATCCATCAGCACAGGATGGAATCATGCTACGAATACTGTCTACCCCGTAGGGTCATGGGATGATTACTGGACAGTAGTGAGTCAACCAGCAGGATTTGGTGGTTCGTTGCCTAGGCCGACAAATGTGATAGTACTGCAAAGTGGATGGGCCCTGCAGCTTACAAACAGTCAGTGGTTAGGAGCTCATCCAGGCTCGATTAATGCTACCAACGGCGAATATGTATTTGAACGCAAATTCTGTGTGGCTGATACAAAAGATATACAGTTGACAATGCAGATACTGGTAGATGACGATGCCAAGGTCTATCTCAATGGTACGAATCTAATTGGACAGACACCAATTGGACCATCTTCGTGCCCGGGCTGCAATTTCCAGTTACCTGCGTTAACAATCGCAACAACAAACGCTGCACTCTTTGTGCTGGGAACGAATACATTGAAGATTGTAGTGACGAACCGTTGGAGTAGAGCAATGGGATTGGATATATCGGGTTCCGTCACTGGTAACCTGATACGGCAGGAATGTTGTGATTCCAAAGGGGCTCTCGGTGGGTATAAATGGAATGATTTGAATGGGGACGGTATCTGGCAATCAACAGAGCCAATGCTTGCAAACTGGCCGATTCTGTTATCCAACGGGATGACAACCACGACGGATCAATATGGGTACTACTTCTTCATGGAGGTCCCGACTGGGACTTACACAGTAACCGAGGGACCCAAGGCAGGTTGGGTACAAACGTATCCGACGACACCGGGGTCGTACACTGTGATATTAGCTAATAATCAGATCATCAACAGTCTCAACTTTGGGAACCAAATTGGGAGTACAGGACAAATCTGTATTTGTAAATTTAACGATCTGAATGGCGATGGGAGACAAGAGGCCGGAGAGGGCCCCCTTGTTAATTGGGCGTTTAACGTCACAGGGAATAATTTCTCTGGCACAATTAAAACAGATGCAAAGGGTTGTGGTTGTCTAACAGTCCCCGCACCGGGAACCTATACGGTTACCGAAGTAGGACAAGCTGGCTGGACAGTGACAACTAATAACAATCCTTCAACCGTGACTGTGGCGGCAGGAGGAACGGTAAATCTCTTATTTGGAAATTATAAAAAAATAGAGACAGGACAACTCTGTGTAGAGAAGTTTAACGATTTAAATGGCAATGGAGTTCAGGACATAGGAGAACCCTTACTTGGGGGATGGGTGTTTAATGTTACAGGCTCGAATAATTTTGCTGGTACCATTACGTCTTCAGAAACAGGTTGTTCTTGTGCTTGCTTAACTGTTCCTGCACCCGGAAGTTATACAATCACTGAGGTAGAACAAACGGGCTGGACCTTAACAACGGTAAATCCTCAGACAGTATCCATGGCAATAGGACAAACGGAAAAACTCTTATTTGGGAATAAAATTACCAATGGGACAGGACAAATCTGTATTTGTAAATTTAACGACTTAAATGGTAATGGGGTACAAGAGGCTGGCGAGGCCCCCCTTGTTGGTTGGATGTTTAATGTCAACGGACAGAGTTTCTCTGGCACAATTACAACAGATGCGAAGGGTTGTGGTTGTCTGACAGTTCCTGGGGGAACCTATACGGTTACCGAAATAGGGCAACCTGGTTGGACTTTGACAACAACAAATGTTGGTAATAAGGTGTTTGTAACGGGAGGACAAACGGTAAATCTCTTATTTGGAAATAAAAAATCGAGCTGTATACCAATTTGTCAGGGTTGTATTAAGAAAATTATTCCCGACCCTCAAGTGAATAACAAATGGGAAGTTACCTTTGATCCGGATTGTAACGCAAGTACCAATAATGATATGACTTATTATGTAACGGACATTCAAGTTTATACAGAACTTAAGGCAATTTTGGAAAAGTGTTCGGAGATTGGCTCTTCAGGTTCTAAAATTTGGACGACAGACGATGATTTTATTGAAGGCACTTCGATGTCCGTAAACCATGGGTCTGATGCCTGGACCGATCCTCACTCGGGGCAAGGGAGCCCCAATGATCAATTACAGATGACCATTCCCGGAAGTACTTTCCCCTTTATTTGGGTACCAAATGATAAAGACGGAACTGTTTCATTACTTGCTACACAAACAACTATATTTAACACTCACTCTATTGTTGCGGGTACAGAATATGGTAGATATTTAACCGGTCCTACCAACAATGGCAATCCTTCCAGAACAACGGTAGATTTGTATGGAAATTGTTGGGTAGCTAACCGTAATACTGATACTGTTATTAAAATATTGAACCGATTTATTATGCCCATTGTTGATATTAATACTCCACTTGACGGGGTGCAAACTTCTCCGGGATCAAGTTATTTAGCCTGGGGGAAAGATGACGCAGTTGTTTGGGAAGTTGACTTGGGCGTTTCTCCGGGCGTGTTTCGACCCGGGGCACAGCCTTTAACGGATTATACAAATTCTCCATATAACCAAATATTAAGAGCTACAAGCATTGATCGGAATAATGACCTTTGGGTTGGGTCGTACGGTGGAACGAACAGTAATAATTATTATCATATTAGGTATAATGTGACTGGTATACCTGTTATACCTGTCACTGCAGACACATTTCCCAATGTTCCTTCATATGGATCCGTGATAGATAGATGTGGATTTATTTATGTAACTAATTATCAGGGAATAACTAGAATTGATCCAAGCAATGGAAGTAAATCATATGTTCCTTATGTTAATACTTATATTAGTGCTAATACATACCTTGGTTATGGGATAGCAATTGATAATGAATTGGCTAATAGGGTTTATACCACTGATTATTCGCATGGTAAAATCTATGCCTGGGATACTTCTAATTGGCCAATTAGCATGGCTGCGCCTATTGCAATAGGTAACACTGTTGAAAGCTGTAGCGGTTTAACAGTAAGCAAAGATGGAATTTGGGTAGCAAATACTTGGGGTAACAAAATTATGCTTTTCGATAAAACCATTATACCAGGACCCCCAGGAACCCCAGGAATCCTATCATTAATTAATAGCCTATTTACAAATATAGGATCAGACCCTGTTCTAAATCCAAAAGGTGTGGCTGTTGATTCAGAAGGTCATTGCTGGATAGTTGGACAGGGTAGTTCTGCAGTTAGAGAATATCAACTTATTAGTAGTACGATTACTCAGATAGGGCCATCATATAATGTTATTAATAGTGGAAATAGTCATTATGCCTATAGTGACATGACAGGGTTAATGGCAAATTCCATTGCTGCTCAGCATGGTATTTGGACTGCCACTTATGAAGCACCCTGCAATGATCCAATATGGACAGCTTCATGGAATGTTAGCACCCCTAAATTTACCAGTTTACATCTTTCTTTTTTTACCAGTGACGATAACAACAACTGGGGGGTGGGAACGCCTACCAGTATAGTGGGGCCCGCAAGCCCTTCAACATCTTTTGTAAGTTTGACAACTCATCAAAAATACATAAAAGTAGAAGTTGAGTTTTTAAGTAACCCTCCTTGCGACACACCTTTGGAAAAATTCCCTACGCCTGTGTTGAAAGATATTACCGTCAACTGGACTTGCAAAGGAGGACAAAATAATAATTGCTGTGTCTACGCTTGTCTAACCGATGGTGTAATTTGGAACATTGATGAACAACATGTTGGTCAAAATCCTTGTTGTGGTAGTAGCGGGGGTAGAATTTTAGGAACCGTAAAAGGAAACTGTAGCCCCGGAACGATCATCCAAATTTCTGATCAAACAACAGGACAAGTTGTCTGGACAGGTTCAACGGATTCAACTAGTTCTTACGATACCGGAACTGACTGTAAATTAATTTGCGGAGAAACTTATAAAGTTGAACCATTGCAATCCTCAGGATGTACAATTACTCCGCTTTATCAGATTATAACAATATCGCATTGTTGTCCCCCAACGCCCATTAATCCAGGATACGAAACAGTAAATTTTAAATGTGATTGTCAGCCTCACAAGGGTCGGATCCAAGGATTAGTAAAGGGAAAATGCAATCCCGTAACTATAAAAATTGAAGGTCTTGGGACAACCAATTATTCTGGAACTTTTACTACAGATTCATATACGGGCTTTTATCAAACTTCTCCCGGAGGTAACCCTCCCATTCGTTGCATTTTACCGTGTCCCGGTAAGTATCGTGTAACCCCTGTACCGGTAAATGGAGTAACATTTGTTCCTTCTTATGTAGAGATAGATATGAAAGAATGTTGTGAAGATAGTGTTTCATATGAGGCTGATTTTATTTGTACTGACAATATTGGAGACAGTATTGGACAAATTTGTATAAAGAAGTTTAATGACTTAAATGGTAACGGAGTACAAGATCCCAGTGAGTCACAACTTGCTGGCTGGAATTTTACTGTCCATAACCAAAGTACCGGTATTGATTATCCAATTGAATCCGCGGTACTGGATTGGGCTTGTGTGAAAATTCCTGCAGGTACCTATACGGTTACCGAAGTAGGACAAGCTGGCTGGACAGTGACGACTAATAACAATCCTTCAACCGTGACTGTGGCGGCAGGAGGAACGGTAAATCTCTTATTTGGAAATTATAAAAAAATAGAGGCAGGACAACTCTGGGTAGAGAAGTTTAACGATTTAAATGGCAATGGAGTTCAGGACATAGGAGAACCCTTACTTGGGGGATGGGTGTTTAATATTACAGGGCCTAACAATTTTATCGGCACCATTACGTCATTAGAAAGTGGAGGAGCTTTTCTTTCGGTTCCCGCAGGAATTTATACGGTTACCGAAGTAATGCAAACAGGGTGGACCTCGACGAAGGCAAATCCTCAAATAGTAAATGTAGTGGAAGGGCAAACAGCGAGTCTGGTATTTATGAACCATTTAATTAATAGCCCAGGAGGGCCCAAACTCAATCCCTTAATTCTTTCGGACCAAATCTGTAGCGGAAGTGAAGTGGCGGTTGATGAGAGTTGGACGGGGGGAGTAGCTCCCTTTACTTGGGTAGTTAATTATGGAGATGGAACTCCAAGTATTAATGGTTCATCAACAGGAAATAGACTAATTGTTCGTCATCTATATGCAGTCGTTGGTTTGTATACAATAAAGGTTATGGTCACAGATTCTAATGGTAAAACAGATTCTATTGCTCAGACGATTTCGGTCGTTGACTGTGAAGTTAAAGAAGAAGTATACCATCACACTTTCTTTATTGGCTATCCAGATGGGTTATTTAAACCAGAACGTAATGTTAGCAGAGCAGAAGTCGCGGCAGCGTTGTCACGAGCTCTAGGGTTAGGGTGGTCCAATACCAAACCTTCTTACCCCGACGTTTCTTCTACTCATTGGGCAACAGGATATATTCAAATAATGACGAAGGAAGGAATTATGGAGGGGGATGTCTCAGGGACATTCAGACCAGATGCATATATTACTCGCGCGGAGGCAGCTGCGGTTTTTTTACGAATGTTAAAAATTGCGCCTTTCAACAATTTAATAACTTCTTCTTTTAGAGATGTTGTTGCAAGTAACTGGGCGATTGGGTATATTGAATCAATGCAGAGATATGGACTTATCACCGGTTATCCGGATGGGACATACAAACCTAGTGCCAATATTGTTCGGTCAGAATTTGCGGCGATTGCGGATAGATCGCTTGGGAGAGAAATAAGTGATTCTTCACAAGTTACTGGATTGGGTGGAGGAGTTCGTTGGCCAGATGTTCCTCTTAATCACTGGGCTTATCTTTATATTTTAGAAGCGTCGACTCCACATACCGTGGAACAGGCAAATCGGTTGAATCGGAATATTGTTTTAAGGGCAAAAACTATTCCTTTATTCTCTGATGGTACATCAATTGTTACTATCCACAGGGTGGGAGATGTGTTAACGGCCATCGTTCCGGTTGATGGGTTACAGCCGGATGGAACTGATCCTGCTGCTCGCAGGGTTGTTGTGCGCATTACCACCTTGCTTGCGCCGTAACACACAGAAAACCCTTATATTAGCAGAATATAGTTTATAAAGAGTTGGCTCCGGCGATTTCTCACCGGAGCCTTTTTGTGTGGAAAAATATTGAGGTTGATTGGAACGGAACAACGCAAACGATTATGATAACATACGAACCAGCAACTTTAGACCTGCCTAATTAGGATAACATATCCAGGAAGTTAAGTTTCATATTGATATGTAAAAAAGCGTGCGTAAACTGTTTGAAGATGCTGCTGCCCGGAAGTTCTCCAAGTTGCTGATTTCCAAACTCGATCGGTGGGCACGCAATACGAGGGACTTCTACAATACATATGACCGCCTTAGCAAGTACGGTGTCAGCCTTCTGGTACCTGACCAAGTTCCTGACACAGACTCCGCAACAGGGAAAGCCTTCATGGGGTTTCTTGCTGTATTTGCTGAATTGGAAGGAAGCATCATCAAGGGTCGCGCTATCAACACTACTGAGCATCTGAAAGCAGACGGAAGGGTGCTGGGACATCTTCCCTATGGCTACACGTCAGGATTTCACACCGTAGTCCCGGATGAAGAGAAACTGAGGACAGCGAGAAGAGTGTATGATTTGTTCGAATCGGGGCACAGCCAACGAGACATCGCCCGTATGCTTGCAGTAGACGGGCTTACTCGGGACATAGTACGCGTGATCCTGACGAACCCGATCTATGCGGGAATGGTTGCTTATGGGCGAGGGAAAGTGGCGGGAGACCAACGGAAGCGCAAGAGTGGTGGGGTCGTTGAATCCTCGGGGTCCGAGCCGAAGCCCACCATAGACAAAGTCAAGAAGATAGTCAGCTACGAAGAGTGGTGTCAGGTGCAGGAGGACATCAGGAACAACTTCCGGCATGCTCAGGCGAAGACGTATCCTCTGTTCCAACATTTACTGTACTGTTCGACGTGCCACCACTTCCTGTCGGCTCATGGAGACGCCAAGGGCAAGACGAAATACGCTTGTGAGAACGACCGTGAGGGTCGCGTGAAGATTGGGATCCAGACAGGTGATCCTCAGCCGGAGCTGGCGGGCAGGCATTACTGCGGCCAGCAGCTTTGGGAACAGTACTTGGAGTTTCCAGTCGTTCGAGCTCTGGACGAGGCTGTGCGAGAGTGGAAGCCAGACATTGACCTCAGCCAGGAAATCAAAGACGTTCAGACCAAGCTCAGTCGTGCAATGGGCGTGGAGAACAGAGAGAAGGCTGATATGGAGAATCCAGAGAAACCCTACGAAATCGCTGCCGCAAGGATGAAGAAAGCGCATGCGGTGGTCGAGGCAATCCATGAGAGACTTGACGCGCTCAAAGAAGAGAATGCTTCGCAAGAACTAGTGAAACGAATGCTCAAAGAAGGTTTTATGGAATTTTATTATAGCAAGAGACGTACCAAAGAACAGAAGCAGGGCATTTTGCAGCATCTCATCCGCAGGATTGATGTCGGGCCGCAAGAATTGACAATCACATGGCTCTTCATGAAAGACGGAAAGCGCCGAATACCTCGGAGCGCGACAGATCCCAAGGGAGGTCATGGAAAACCCCAGAAATACGACCCAAAAGCCCAAAAACGGACCGTATCTGATGATTGTATAGCAAGACAAAACGCCAGTAAAAAGACCCCTTCCGGGGTCTCAGGTGGACGATTGGTGGAGATAGGGGCGTTGGACCACGCTGGCGAACACCCGTCGTCGCAACCTGAGAGCGCGGTCGTGGACGCGCTTGCAGACGCGTTGCTCCGTATTCGCTCTCCCAGCAGTCGCTAGACAGGAATCGTTGCCGAACACTAGGGCCTGCCCTTTCTGGGTTGTCCGGCGTGCCAGTGAAACTGGCGTGTCGTCCTCTTTCCTCTATCTCATGCAATGCGGAGCAAGGAGCTCAGGAATAGCATCACAGGAACTGTGACGTGTCCATAACGATTGTCGGGATCAGTCCACTACCTCGTTTTCTGTTCTCTTCGATATTGACGCAGTTGATCAGGTAGATGATCGATGACTTCGCCAGTCTCATCAGATTGACCGTCTCACCTAGCATCGTGCTGTAACCGATATTCTCTTTGTCGTCTTTCTTGTCCGAATCAGTCGGCACTGAATCACAGATCACTAGTTTCCTATGAGTTGAGGCGTTCCTGATAGCCTGGAGGGGCTCATAGTAACCAGACTTGAAGTCCTGATATATGTCATAGAGGGCATACAAGCTGATGTTCTTTGATTCCAGGATCCTATCTCTTATCCTTCCGTCTAGTTGCCAAATCGTCGTGAAGTATATGCGGTCTGTTCGTAGTCCCAGGTTGTAGTAATCGTTTATGAAGACAGCAATCTTGTCCAAGATGTTGTAGGCTTCTTTGAAGGCTGATTTCAAGAGGCCAGAATACAGATTGAATTGCGAATAGTCCAACGTATTCACAAAAGTCGTTCTTCTGCTGATGCTGTCAAAGTCCTCTCTCTTGAATTGAGATTGCACCAATAGCAGCCTGGCAACAGCATAGTCTTCCTTGATTTGGTTGATGCTCTTCGCGAGTCGATAGAAGGTGTCGTCGTCTTCTATCGGCGTTATCAAGCTAATGAAGATGGGGTCAGTGATTGCCGATTCGCACTGCGTATCATGAACATGGAAATTCAAGAAGAGCTTCTCCTTGGCACAGAAAGCCAAGTAGTACTCTTCGAATGTGGATAGGTTGGTCGTAGAGTAGTTGGGATGTGCAAGTCTCTTTGTTAGGTCTGTCTTGTCCTTGAAGCGGGATGCAATCCCTTGCAGTTCGTCTTCAAACGATTTCCTCGCGCTCAGTCCTCCAATTGCGATCAAGTCCTGATTATCGATGATTGACTTTATCGCCTGGTATGCTTCGACATAGATCGCTCCTCTGTATCTCCCTGAGATATCAGCAAAGAAGCGCAGGGCTTTCGCCCTGTTCCCGATTGCCATTGAGAAGTGCTCGTCAATTGCTATTGCAGCATCATAAGCATCGAAAGCTTCCACCCCTCGCCCTAACATGTCTAGACAGTTGCCATAGTTGACGAAGACTTGTTTCCTGAGGTCGCGTCTTGACTCGTCGCCATTTCTCAGAGCGTCTCTGAGGTGCTCTTTTGCCTTCTGCAAGTTGGCGCTTCTGGGGATGCTCTCAACTCCGAGGTTTCTTTCAGTAAGGTAGTACAGAGAAGCGTAGCCGTTGGCCAGGTTGTAGTGAATATGGGGGTCATGTCCTGCGTACATGTAGTTCCGCAAATTGCGTTCTCCAATATCCAAAGCTTGCGCAAGAAGACGGTGATCACCTAGACCAATGCCAATGGCGACTAGAAAGGGCGGTTTGTTGAATTGCAGGATGGCATCATCTGAATGCCGGGCTTCGCAACTCTCAACTCCCTCAAGGGCTTCCTGGAACCTACCCCGATCGATGAGAGAGGAGATGCGTTTCATGTCCTCCGCTGTATGCTGACTGTTCTCACGCTTCGATCGTTGTGGCTGTTTCGTGGCTCCTCCTTGGTGCTACGTGCTCCTCCCCGTCCCAGTAGCGCTTGTGCTACACAAATGATCGTTTGAGAGCGGTATCCCGTCAAGGCGGGAAACGACAAAAACAGAACCACAATACCTGATGGTTCCTTCTCTATTGCCTGTCGCTCTTTCCTTGCTCCGAATTATCGTTGTTCACATGTTCTCCATTCTGAAGACCAACAGGAGGCAGTCCATTCGTGTCCTGAGGTAGGCCCTCTTTGCTGCTTCCCAGCAGAACAAAACACAAGACAGTACAACCGAGCGAAAGCAATAGTGCACAGTAGAAAGCTGGCTCAAAACTGAAAACTAGCTCTGGTGCTTGTTGGGAAAGAGCTTCGCCAAACAGGGCGGGAGCCTTGAAGTACGACCCGACGAAAGCGACTGATTGGACAACGGATGTGCACATCATCGCACCGAGGGAGTCTTCGCCGCCCAAGGATCCTGCCACGATACCAAAGCCTGAAAGGACCATGATACCGATGAGAACGGTCTGTGTGGTCGATGCTAGCTTCTTGCCAACGGTGGCGCTAAGCTGTTTGCTCGTCTGTCCATTTTCGAAATCAATGTACCCACCGGTTGCAAGCTGGTACCCGGTGGCACTCGCAACCTTCTGTCCGGTGCATGAAACCATCGCCCAGGGAAGAAAGAACATGATGATAATCCCGAGAAATAGCAGCCTGACGAACGATGCACTCTTCACTCTCTTGGTCTCCACCCGCGAGGCATAACCCCCTCGATGTGGTATGTGGGTGGCAAGCACCACTGTCCCCGTGCCGTGCGTCTTGCACAGAGGTTCACTTGGTCCAACCTGAGACTAGTCTATTCACTGCGTCGAAGAACCGATTGGCGCCGGGTTCAATGTGAACGGCCGCGCGCATGGAGAGATAGATTACGACCGCAGAAATCACCAAGCCCACCGCTTTTCGCAGAACCCTGTTCTTGGGGATGACAGCTCTCAGTGCTGGCACGACGAAGCCCAAGAGAACAGGGCACGACAGGACTAGGAAGATCGGAACATAGAGGAAGTGCGTCCAGATGTCCCTGTAGTCTACGAAGAGGTCTAGGAACAGGAAGAAGACGACTGCTGTCAGTGCGTACTCGAATAGCAGCACCTTCATGCTGCCGGTGCCACGGGGAAACTTGGTCCACAGCTCAACGCAGACGACTACGACCAAGACCATGAACAGGAATGAGAGAACGTGCGCGAACCAGCGGATTTGCAGCTGCCCGATGAAGACGGAAACAGCGGTGAACACACCGATCACCTCGAGGAGGGTGTGGTTGTCCTCCAGGAGTTCAGAGAGCGTCATGGCTGGTTTGGGCTTGGCAACGGCGTGTTCTGGGACGGTGGCTTCAACAGAAGTGGGAGTCACCGGTTCGTTGCCGGCGGGATGCGCTGATACAGCACTCTCTGAGATGGGAGCAGCAGTCATTGCGAGCGGTTGCGGCTTCAATGTTGACAAGAGTCTCAATGAGCTGACTGCAGCGACAATGCCCAGCCAAAATAACGATTGTTTCGTCGTCAACACGCGCCCCCCTAGCTCGCGACACTGGCTCGTCAAACTGACTCTGAACGGATCCCCAGTACATCAAGCCATTGTCAGTATGGCGATGAAGGCGCTTTCTGCAACTACCAGTGCTGGCGGCGTTTGCGTGTCTGCGTGCGTATCACCGTACAGGAGTTTGTCCTGTCGGGGGATCCAGTCGGTCCGGAGAGGTACTTCAGACGCGGTATTGGTGTGGTCGTGCTGGAGATAGCGGTGTTGGACCACGCTGGCGAATACCCCATGCTGCAACCCGAAAGCGTAGTTGCTAACGCTCTTGCGGAATGCTTTAGGTCCGGTCCTTTGGAAGCGACCAGGTTTGTAGTGTTTGTTCACGCGTCGCATCTTCGTTGTCGCGACTCTCGAGACGCTGTCGTTGCAGACGGCGCCGTGGTCGGGATGGGATGCTTGACGGTCCCAGCCTCTACGGCTATGATGGCGGCGTCAGTGTTGAAAAGTAGAAGCCTGAAGGAGGCGCCCGATGATCTGTCCAAGATGTGGAAAGGAGATTCTTGATGGCTCTGGAGTCTGTCCTGGATGTAGTTCGGAGTCGGCAAGCGAAGAGAGGATTCCCCAACTGTTGCCCTATTCCGAAGGTGGTAGATGGGGATTCTGTGACCGGGATAGGAGGGTAGCAGTCCCTGCAGTCTATGATCATGTTGGCCTCTTCTCTGAGGGTTTGGCCAGAGTGTGGGTCGATGGGAAGTGCGGCTTCGTCGACGCTAGAGGTACTCTGGTCGTGCCTGCCGTCTACGTTGGCGTGGGGAACTTCCACTCCGGTTTTGCCTGGGTGATACTCAATGGCAGGTATGGTCTCATCAATCTGGATGGCGAATTGGCCGTGCCGACCGTCTGTGATTACGTCGGAGACTTCCATGACGGCTTCGCACAGATCGAGCTTGAAGGCAAGTGGAGCTTCTTGGACATGAAGTGCACCCTTGTAGCTGTTCCGACTTACAGTGCGGTAGGAGACTTCCACGACAACCTGGCGAGTGTGGAAATCGACGGCAAGCAGGGCTTCATCAACACGAAGGGTACTCTAGTCATACCGACCATTTACGACGAAGTGCGATACTTTGAGGGTGGTTTCGCGCCGGTTGAGATCAACGGCAAATGGGGCTTCATCAATGTGAAAGGAGACCTCGTTGTAGCAGCGGCATTCGATGATGTCGAGTACTTCTTCCATGGGCTGGCCCTGGTGAAGAGCTACGCCTCATGGGGTCTAGTCGACACGAAGGGCGCGCTCATCGCTGCTCCTGTATATAGTGAGATCGGAGACTTCATCTACGGATTCGCGTGGGTAAGGACCAACGACAAGTGGGGTTTTATTGACAGCAAGGGTTCACCCGTCATACCGACCATCTACGATGAGGTGCGAGACTTCGAAGGTGATTGCGAAGGTGATTGCGCGCCGGTAAAGATGGACGGCAAGTGGGGCTACGTCGACACGCATGGTGCTCTCGTAGTTCCCACCGCATATGATGATGTTGCAGGCTTCAACAATGGAGTCGTGTACGCTGAAATCGACGGCACGTGGGGCCGAGTCGACAGCAATGGCGCTTTCAATCAGGATGCATAGCGATTCGTCACAGCATTCCCTGGAGAGAATCGGGACTCTGAGCAAGTCCCAATCGGGAGCTTTTCTGCAGCAAGAGCATCAATAGCTGAACGATGGCCGGCGTAACAGGGGGGGGTTGGGGTTACTGAGAAGACTGCTATTGACGATCTGCCGTCCCGTTCGCGAGTACTTGGCTTGTCGAGGATTCTGCAGACATGGGATCCTCCTTATGCCTGGTTGCCAGCACAGTAGTTGTGGCGCTGCCGGGTCGGACCCTGGAAACATCTCATGCGTCCCAGACAGAGCAGGCTGCGGGGGGGGGTGAGGCGTACCACAGCAAGCAATGACGCCTTGCGGGGATTGCAGTGTTGTCGCAGCATTCGAGAAGCCACGGTTGAAATGCCATTCTCTATTCAAGAAAGGAAGGACATATGACCGGAATCATGTTCTACAAAGGGGATCCTGAGACGTTGATGAACCTTGTGTCGATTCCCGGCAAGGGGTGGTCTCCGTACTATTGGCGCCCAAACAAGGCGCCGCAGGAGATTGACGACGAGGTGCTGCTCGACGAGCACTGGAGCATCGTTTGCATCATCGATGGAAAAGAAGGAAGGGCGATGTCTCGCAGGAACTTCCTGCTGCTGGCCCGGCCGTAGCCTGTCCAAGCGGCTCCTGAGGAGGGAGTCCCGATGGCATCCAGCAGTGGTTCGATGGTTCCTCGGTCCCAGCACCACCAACACTATCGGCCGAAGGTGGGAGTACGAGGTTCTGTGCTCGCACCTTGAGTTAGTGAGATGACCTTGGCAGGCGAATGTTGCTGGGGAGCCTCAGCAAGTAGGTGCTGCTTGGCTTGAGTGGGGCACGCGTGCGCGGGCTTCGGGGTCATCCCTTGAAGGCGATCTGCTAGTTGTCTCAACCGGTGACGAGTCTCGCCCGTGGATCTATGCAATAACTGGGACTGTCTCTTTCTGAGGACGGCGTGGAGTCTCTCCGTATCCTCGTGTATGATCTCAGCGTTCTGATGGTATGAGACGATGACATCAAGGACTTGGTCCGCGTCTGCGACCAGGTCGTGTATCTCAAGGCTGCTGTCCGACGTCTCCAGCCCGTGCATCAGGAACCCCATCGTCCGATGCAGAGAATCCACGCTCCAAGCGTGAGGGCGGCGGTACCCGGCAGCATCCATGTGGCAGTAAGAAGCCCCCGCAGACGTCTGCGCTTCCGAGTCGGTGGGGTCCCGACCGGTGCAAAACTTGACACGATGATTCTCTGGCATCTTTCCTCCCAGGCTTGCATGGGTTGATGGTGGCGAAATCATGTGATTGACCAACGTTCAATCCGGATCCATGGTCGTCCTGCCAGTCTACCTCACAGTAGCTGTTGTCCACAGGAGAGCACAGTCCACGGCTGTTCCCGATGCAATGCTCTTGTGGTTCGAATGGACGTTCTCGGTCCAGTACACAAGGCCCACATTGCGCATAGTGCCGCGCGCAAATGGCCAACCAAGCAAGACCAACCTAAATGGGTATATACTCTCTCTATTTTACAACGCTGATCTTCCCCTTGATGACGTCGGCGGCATGCTTTGAACGGATTTCAAATGCAACGCTGTCTGGGACCTTCTTGAAGTACAAGATGGATGGAAACGAGACCGTCTTGTGCTGATTGAGCTTGCTGACCCTGAACATCCATATGTCAGTACCATTCTCGGGATTGCTGTATGGTTCGTAGCAGAGAATCCGCATCATTCTCTCTCGAAAGGCTCCTTGTTGCTGTCTGCGGGACTCTTCTGGAGACCACGCGGGGATGAATAGGCCAGAACCGAGTGTTGGGGGGTAGTCAGAGTATGCGTCGACGTCTAGCATCCCTTGAGGCATGAAGAATTCTCTTTCCATGTTCTGGTCGTTGAACAGCTGCACATACGCACCGTCAGGAGCGGTGAACTCGCCAATGCCACAGACGCAGCCACCAGGCAACTCGAGGCGGATCTCGATATCTTCATCGTAAGATGTGCCTTTGTTGGAAATAGCTCCGAAACAGACGGACTGGGTAGGCAGGCTGTTGATGAACGTCTTCTCAGCCACGAAGCTCCCAATGCTGGACACAAGGTGGATGATTGCGTTGTACTTCTCTTTTTCGATAGGAGATGATGCCGTAATACCCCCTCTGACGTCTTCCCAAAGGTCTCCGACATCGAAGAAACTAGTGTCATCGAGCTGAATGTTCTGCACGTCGCAGAATCTCCTGATCAACTTGCGAGCCTCATCAACCACAACAACCTTCTTTCCCCTAATGAAGCTGCCGCCAATAGCCTGGATCTGACTTTGGAGAGCTGAGATCGCAGCAACACCTCCGATCACGTTTCCGGCTTCAGGCCCTGTCTTGTTCTCTCTTTGTGGCACGAGGCGCATTGCACTGATCTGCGCGATCTGGCTTGTGAGCGAATCCTTGGCCTCACGCAGGCGTCTGTCGAAGTAGTCGTATTCTACGTGCAGCTCATCAGTGAGCTTGCCATTGAGGACTCCACAGACAGTAAGCCTGGGAAGCGTCGACGCAGTAGAAACTGTCTTGCCGAGAGCGTCTGTATTGTCCCTAATGTACTGCTCAAGATCATTCGAGAATTTTCCCCGAAAGTCCTCTGCTGAATCGAATGTCTTGTACAGGGTGTCTCCTTGGCGCCGCTGCTTGAATTCTTTTACTTTCTGCAGTTGGTCACTTTGAAGGTCGGCCGGGGGAACTGGCACGTTGGAGAAGTACAGGAACACACCCTTGCCCTGATTGCGCATCCTAGAGATCTCCTCTTCCGTACCTGACCCGTAAGCGTCAGTCGGCGTGCCAAAACGCGTCCAGAAGATGGCGACGGCGAAATCGCACCCGTCGACGACTTGATGATTCAGTGCTTCCTGTGGCTTCTTGGTCTCGGGATAAGCCAAGTGCCAGTCCTTCAAGACGATGGCCAGGTCTTCATGGCGCTTGTTGAAATCATCAACAACCGTCCGTACCACGTCCAGCTCCTCTTTGACGTCCGAGGGGCACGAAATCAGCATGTCATATCGTGTGACATTTCTTGCCATCCCGTCCTCCGCATCAACCGAAGTCTCTCTGTGTCAAGCATAACCAACTGCTCCTTTGCCGCAAGCCCGCAAGGCGTCTTCTCTACTAGGATGTTGGCAAGTTGTGGAAGAGAAGTACCCGAGTAGAGATCACGGCAAGCGCCAACTGGAAGATGCCTTTCAGAACAACGAATGAGAGTAGAGGTGACAAGTGAGTCGGGGCGCGCACACGATATTCTCATGCAAACGAACAATCAGCACAGCTAGTCTCGACCCCTGACGTTGGCGACCCGTGCAGCGAGCACTTCAGATCTACTCCGACTGGAACGGCTTTGGTGCCATGTCTTTCCGGTTTCACGACGCTTCTTCAACACGACGGTGGAGACATTCGCAATGCAATGGCGGATACGGAAAGCCCCTCTCAAGAAAGAGGGACTTCTCAACACGACTATTCGAGTTTGAAGACCTTGGGATCGCTAGACTCTGATCGTGCAGCCTTATTCCACTACCTAACCGGGGAGATGTCCGTCCACGCAGCTGTGAACCTCCATCGGCGTCCTTCTAGATGCTGGAGTGATCGCTCCATCCGGTATCCGACGGTCACCGTGTGGAAGATGACCGATGGAGAAAGGGTCACGCTGCGGCATGCGTGTGTGCAGCGAATTGACGTAGACTTTGATTCCATGCGGGATACAGTGCTGTGGACGTTCAGTAGCACCCTAAGTCATCTAGATCTTGCAGAGGCCAAGGCAATTTCGGTACAACTCTCATATGCTAATCGGAAAGGGGCATCAAAAGCCACTACTACACCTAGGTGTCAAATGGTGGAGCCGAGGGGCAAGGACCGGTCGTCACGACCACTTCTGGATGCTCTTCTCACCGTTCTACGAGCTCATTCGGCAGAGGCAGTTGCGAGGAGTGCTGCAGGGGCTGCGATAGAGCAACGTCCAAGCACGGTTTCCCGCTAGGGAGGTTGGCGTTCGCAGAAGTATTGAGGATGTCAAGGAGGGACAACGCCAAGCATGCCAGAGGTTGCATGTTCAAACGAGAAGACACCCCTTCCTCCGCAAGAGAATGCAGCCCGGAAGACTGGATGCTCCACAATTCGAGAGAGTAGCCGGCACGGAATGCATACCGCTCTCGATGTCACCTCCTCACAATTCCATTCGTCCGTTGTTTGCGCCAGCGCTGGGCGTCCGTGACCAGACGCGGCAAATCCTACAGCCGAGAATCACTTGCTCTTGGCAAGCTCCCCTCCTGATGCTACTACGGCGCCAGCAATTGCGCCGCCTATGGTTCCGAGTGGCCCGCCGGCTGAGCCCGCGAGCGCGCCGGTGCCGGCTCCCGCCAGGTCGGCACCCACAACGCGCCACCAATTGACCTCGCCTTCCGTGTGCATCTTAACAGCAATCTGAACGCTGTTCCGGGCAATGCCTGCCAACGCAATTGCAACCGGGCTTGCCTTGGATTGTACCAATTCCTCATAGACCTCGAGGCTCACCCTCTTGACTTCATCCGTCGAAACTGATCCAGCCTCAAAGAGCGTCAAGATTCGCCCGAGGGCCAGTGCCTCTTTCGGGCTCAGGATCTTCGCATCCATGAGCTGTTCGAGTGTGTTTCTCGTAATCTGAGCAGCGCCTGCCTCAGCCAAAACTCCCTCAGCCGTGCCTCCCTCAGCCTTGCCTCCCACTCCTTTGGTGACATGGGCCTTGGTAGGCAGGAACTCGCTTGCATATTGCCTGGCTCCCTCTTCATGGATTCGACCCGCCGCCCGCGCAAAAACGAGCGGATCATAAGCCTTGACGCTGCTTTCAACATTCGCTTCGGCCTTGCCTTTGGTTAGCTTGCTTGGCATAGTACCTCTCTCCCATGTACGATTTGCCCGTGTCTTGTTGGACCATGGTTCACGTCAGTGGCAAAACACCAGCATAGAAGTAGGTTAGCAGAAGACTAGGTATTTGCGACGTTTATAGGCGAGAGATCAGTCTCGGCGATGGCAGTTCCGTACTTGCCGTTTTGGGACCTGGGCGAACCGCTCAGAAGTCGCCCTTCCTGCCCCGCCATGGCTCACGTGCAGGAGGCGCACGTACATCTCGGTACGGCGAATCGGTGAGTGGCACCCTCTCTCATCACTACACGTCGAGACATCGCCGCCGCCGGACTGCTGACGTAGTCATCTACTTGCAGTTCTTGGCGAATGCGCGAACTGACTCGTTCCGCAGTCAGTCCCAAGCCAAAAGGGGTTGGTTGTGATTGTGCGGTGGAGATAGGGGGATTGGTGGGTCCTCTCGACTCTCTGTTGATGTGCTAATTGGCGCACTTCAGATGCGGTCGTTGGAGACAACTCGTACCTAGCGAGCGATGGTCGGGCACTCAGGAGGCAGTCGGAGGTAGGAGAGTGGTGGTTGTGTGGTGGAAATCGGGGTCTTGAACCGACGTGGCAACATCACGGAACTGCGCTCGAAAGCATCCAGACTGCTTGAAGGCGGCAAGGTCATGCAGTTCGGGACAAAGTCGGTCCGGGAGACGGTACGGGTTGAACCGATTCTCGTGCTTAAATACTTGGCAGCGAGGATTAGTCACCTTTCATCGAGAGAGCAACGCCCCGGATGAGCCCCTATTGTCGGTGCTCGGAACAAGATCATGTACGGCGCCAGATCTGGTGGTCGTCTGGCAAGGTCTCTGTTGACTCTCCGCCATCCTGTTCATCTACAGCTTGCAGACGACTGACATGATCTAGTTCTCCATGTAGGCGCGGAACCATGGATTCTTCCTGCGCTTCTCCGCAAGGGTCTTCAATAGAGGAGATGGGAAGCCAGCGGCTCGCATAACGGCAAATACTGCGAGAAGCCACAGTTCAGACACTGCCTCCGGAAGCTCAGTACCCTTGAACACAACCGTTGTGATCTTTGAATGGCGGGAGTGCGTTTTGGCATTTCTCGTGTTCACTGCTTTGCTTACGAAGCCACGGAGGCTCTTCCCGCGGAGAATACTACGGATAACTCCTGGGGCCAATTCTGACACCAGACTTTCGATCTTCTCCTTCTGCGTTGTGCCGAACATCTGTGGCTCGCTCGCATCTATCGCGTCCTGCAAGCGTCTTCGGATCTCTCGGGCAATGGTGTCGGAAGTCGGTCCGAAGTCGAACTGCAACAGTGATTCGCGCGCAGAGCACGCCGCCGCAGACTTGGCCGCTGCGCGGGCAGCACCGAAACCATCTTTATCTCGACCAGCGATCTCAACGTCCCGGTCGTCGGCGAGCGTCGCCATGGCATCCACGAGAATCTGGAGGCTGTCGATTGGCGAGAATGTGAGTCGCGTCGTAGAGAGCACCGCTTCTAGAAACCTCTTCTCAGGCGATCCATCCCCTTCAAACCACTGAACGAATCTCGAGCTGATTCTCTTCCTGAATGGCTCGATCTCTGGGAGCGTGAAGAGCATGGCGACTCGAGGGCAGAAGACCAAAACACGATTGAATGACTCCTCGGGAGGAAATGTCCACACATCGACACGCAGTGGGAGTCCGACCTTCTGTCGCTCCGCAAGGGTGACTTCCATTGAGAGAGAAGGGGCGGGCGATCTGGTCGCCAGTTCCAGGACCATACCAACGGCGTGACGCAGGCGCACGAGTTCCCCGAGAGGGCGCGGTGAGGCAAGACTCAGGAGAAGCTGTGATTGTGGAGCGATAGACGAGGATGGGATTCCCCGGTATGAGAACATCCTCCGCCCTCGAGTTAGCAACAAGACCCCTAGTTGGGCCTTCTCAAGGATCGGTTTCTCGCTATGCCAGGGGTCGGTGGACCTGAGCAGCGCTTCCACATCCAGATCCGTCATGCACCACTCTGAGAGACTGTGGAGTTCAAACGAAGCGGACGATACCAGAGACTCTGTTGTCAGACCGTCCAGCTTGGCTCTTGTGGCTAGGACGAAGTGAACGTCATAGACGTGCGATCGAACGTCTGTCCCGTGGAGGCTCCACTGACGTAGCTTGACCTCCAGTGCAAGTAGTGTTCCATGCTCACTGGTCTCGCACGTCAGGCAAGCTATTGAACGTGCTCTGGGGAAGCGAGGGCCTGTCAGTTCAAGTCGAATTCCGGACTTGGCATCTGCATAAAGAGTCCCGGCGTAGGACTGATTCGGTCCTGTCCCATGCCAGATACCTGTAACCGTCTTCTCAACGCGTGCTTCGTAATAGTGCTGTGCGCTGAGTTCGCCGACATACCAGTCATTGTTCACATCATGCCCCCACATCAAGCCGAAGCGGGATGACGCTTGCCATCCTCTTGGTGTCGTTCACGTGAAGCCCGTGACTCACTGGAGAAGGAAGTGATCTCGTCTGTCATCGCCGTGGTGTCCGTGTACTACCGTAGCTTATATCGTACGAGCGCCCCTTTCAACTCCTTCGTCTTGGAGTACGAGTTCAGACGATGCAGAAAATGACGAGCTCGGATGGCACGTGTCGGACTTGGAGACGGCTGTCCCTGATGTGGAGTCGGTGCTCCTGATCTGCTATCCTGCCTTCTACCTGCAAGAGCGCGTACACGAATGAAGGTGTCTGGCGTCAGCAACGATGAGGATGCTCACACTGCGGACCGTCCGCCTGTGCCCAGAGTGATGAAGACTTGTGACGAGCACCATGCGTGGAGCAGAGTCCCCGTGCCGGTCAAGCTCTCTTGTGGATTCAGTTCTGCGGGCTAAGATGGACAGTGGCCGCTTGGGGATGCTGTCCTAGTCGGCACATGTGATGGTTGTCCGGGCCGCAAGGAGGCGCACATGAACAAGGGGGGACTACGGTTACTTGACATGCCCGAGGACATGTCTCTCTTCAAAGGGACTCTGATACTCACGGCAGAATGCTCAAGGAGCATGAACGCCGGTGGTTTTGCCTACTGCCCGTCAGCGGTGAACATCACATTCTGGGCCGGGCCTGGATCCTCGACGGGGAATGCCAGAGCATATCTTCTCAAGCTGTTGGGCGGCTGTGGCTCGAGTCTTCCTGATCTCATGGAAGGGATGAAAGCCGTGGTAGAGAGATATGACGACCCAGCAGCATGCCATGCAGACGATGGTAGGCGCGAGATCCTGACTGTGACAGTTGGACTGGCTCCTTCGGACGGTGTAATGAAAGTTGTGCTCCTGTTCATCAAGTTCTGCATGGCGAACGGGAATGGCAGGACGGCAAAGAAGTTCGGTCTGTTCGCCGGGTCCGCACTGGATAATGGATGTGACAGGCTCCGTCTGATGAGGGAGATATACAGGGAGTTCAAGAAGAAGCAGGAGGAGATACGAGTGCAGAAGGATGAAGTAAAGAAGGAGATGCAGGAGAAGGGCATCGAGGAGAGTGAGATAGATGCCAAGATTACAGCCATGGATGACGATGTTTACATGACTTCAGTCGACCCCAGTGAACGCGATGAGTTTAGGGCGTATCGCCTGCGTCTTATCTCATGCTAACACACCTCTAGTGGATGAGTTGTTCCAAGTGTGGTCGTCCAAGACCGCTCCTGAGTGTCGTACTAACGGAACTGCACTCCTAGACCGACTTGGTCGAGTCTATCTCACGGTTCTTGCCTTCCCGAGAATAGGTTGCCCGCTAGAGCCGTGACACTGCGAGCAAGCCCTGTTGCTATGTCCAGTTGAGCTGCCAGGTTGATTGCAATGAGGTCTGCATCCTTCGTGGCTCCTCCCGCAGCCGCCCTTATCTCTGCCCCCGGCTTCCTCCGGGGGCATGCTTGTCTCACGAAGAAAGTGACTGGGGCCAGGCGGTGGAGATGGTGGGCGAACAGGCACCCGTGCGATCTATAGGCATAGTCAATGTTGAAGCTGGTCTTGGAGGTAGTCCTTGGTGTCGGTAGCTGCTTGAACGGGAAGGACACTACGCACCGTGAATGCTCGATCCCCCGTAAGAGTGCAAAGCAGGAGCTGACAGCAGGAATGTTGACTCCATTCCATGAAACGGTGATAATAGACATGGATTGAAGGTACTGCCTGCTTGGAGCGAACCAAGCACTCTGACCGGGCGCAGTGGGGTGGGGGCAAGTATGTTGATGTTATGTCCTGAGTGCAAAGAGAAGGTCAGTGACAAAGCGCACGTCTGTCCACATTGTGGCTTTCAGATAGACACCCTCGTCACATGCCCAGATTGCGGCAAGCTGGTCCTGCCTGGCACGATTGCCTGTCCAGTGTGTGGGTATCCGTTTTCCACGGCTGGCGTTTCCTCTGAGAATCGTGCGGTGTCACCAATCCACCCCAAATCTGGAGTGACTCTCAATGATAAGATGCAGGAAGGTGCTCACGTTGAAGCCTCTGTGTCGATTACATCGCACGACGGGAGGAATTCTCGGCGACGGTCGTCGAATGATTCGGCGATGACGGGGCCTTGGGCAGTTTCAAGAGGCACCGGAGATTCATTAGAGGAGTCAAGTGTGTATTGGAGGCGCTTCACACACGTGATATGTGCCACAGACTACACAACCACGTACGTGCCATCGAGGCCCTGATACCTCTGGCAAACGGCGAGGGATGTTGGGATTTCGCGGAACGGCTTTGCGATCTGGCAACCTATCCGACTTGGGGAGAGAAGTCCCTCGAACGCAAGCGCAAGAACCATGTACGCCCGTATCAGGTGGGAGGCAATACTCGGTATCTGCACCGCTTTGAGGATCTTTACGTTCTGAGGAGCAAGATAGAACATCTCCTGGATCCGAGTGATGCACGACCTGACATCTCAGACCGCGAGTTCGCGCGCTACATTGAATCTGAGTGTCGGCTCGCGGAAAGGGTGGCGTTTGGGCTCTATCGGCGGATACTCCTGAACTCAGATCTCCTGCGTATCTTCTGTGACATAGAACTGCTCAATCAGTTCTGGCACAGTGACTCGGAAAACCGGCGTTCGACGTGGGGTATCCAAATCCGAACGGACGGCCGGTGCTCAAAAGGCATGCGGGACTGCAGCTGACCGTGTGGTTCTCACTGGTCGAGTAAGTGGTCAAGTGGTGGAGCCGAGGGGGAACGCCCCTCCTGACAACCACTTTGTCGGTGCTATTGTCAGCATTCCCCAAGCTAGATCACTAGGTTCGAAGCCATGTTCGCAGAAGAAGATATCCAGCCGGGTTCATCCGGCCTAGCCAGACTCTTTGAGGCCGCCGCTCGTGACAGTGGGCCTGCCGTGTCAATGGCATCGACTGGATAGTCAAGCCGCTTGACATCTGCTGCACTGTAGTTAGCATGAGGCTATCAGGGACCGCTGGAATTGAAGGGGGCAGGGACTATGGGCAGAGCAGTAGCGGGCTATGAGGGACCGGAAGACGCGTTAGATCCAGTCAACATCGCGGGGTCGTTCTTGGCCGGGGAACGAGCCGCCTTCCAAGCACTTGTCGTGACAACGGGCCGTTTGCAGTGAGACTCCATTCGAGTAGGCGGCGCCTGCCGATCCGGAACATCATGGAAGTGAGCTTGATTTGCGCCCTCGCACTCTTGGCGATTGTGGGCATCATCTCGCCAGAACGAGTGCCGGACGTCCTTGGACTACGCATCCCGGAGACCGGAACGGGCGCCCTCACAGTAGTTGGCGAAACAGCAGGCACAATGCTCGCTCTCTTCGGTGCAGCCCTTCTCTTCGGACTGGAGACATACCGACAGAGCTATGGGTCTCGGTACTGGGAAGCGCTGTCCACCTCTCTCAACTTGAGGTCACTCATCGCCTACCACCTTCTGTGCTTGGTGGCGTCGTTTGCTGCATTTGGACTCCGCGGTTCAGGGAGAGTATATCAGTCAATTCTGCTCGCGGATCTTGCAGTTGTTCTCCTTGCGATTAGTGTCACCAAGGTCGTCGCAGCAGCGCACAGAATCATTGTCGAGCCTCGCCAACTTGTCTACCTCGATGAGGTTCTATACGGAGATGGGACATATAGTGCTAGCAAGATTGGGGAAGACGCACACGCCGGTGCACTGTCGGAAGACACAATATCGTACTTTGGAGAGGCTGCGCAGTTGGCTGTGCTACGTCACGATGACTACGCGCTAGACCAAGTTCTCGAGAGAAGCTGGGACAGAGTTGTCAACGTACACGATAGTCAATGGGAGTACATTCGAATGATGACACGAAAGCCGCAGTCGCCGTTTCGGATCGACTGCAATGCATATGCACAGATCATGGAGAGTGCGCTACGCGAATCGAGAAGGTCACAGGATGCTGCCATGATTGGGACCATCTTGCGGCATGTGCGCCCGGTTCTTGAGTGTGTCGTTGGTGCCGACTTGGACATGGTAGATGCTGTAGAAGTCATACACGTGTGGCAGAGGATCGTAAGGACGGCTATCTCAGAAAACTGGAGCCCGTTGCTTGTCAGTGCATGTCCCATCGTTGACATGATAGTCACGCAACGAGCTGATCACAGAGGATATCCACCACCACTCGCAGCCAAGTGGCTAGCCCGATGGTCTAGGAATGCAGCGTTGAGTGGAAACCTGTATCTGCTTGTGCCATTGCTGAACTGTGAGACGAGACTGGTAAGGGCTTTCCGAGAATCACATACTGCGGATGATGCATGCGCGCTCCAGTGGTTTGACTTCTTGCGGACACTCTATGATTCCTTTGGGGAGATGATAGACCTGGCCATGCAGAAAGGAATTGACATGAGCGACCTGCGGCTCCAGGACTCACTTCTGAGCCCTGCATTCTTCTCAGAGTCAGTGGTCTCGATCGACAATGGTCAATCCTGCATCGAAGCGGTCTATCTTGACATTGCACACCATGTTCTGGCTCACGCGGCTTTGCCTGCTACAGTCCAGGAGATGATTGAGTCGGTGGTGACCAGGCTACAGGACAACTCACAAGGCCTTGGTCAATACGGAAGAGCTCTGATAGTCACTCTGCAAGAAACCTATACGAGTACGCCAGAAGGAGAATCGGGGCAGCATGATCGGGTCTGGGCGACGAAGCTGCTCAAGTCAGTGTATGATGCAGCTGTAGATGCAGAGCAAGTCAATGTAGTCAGGCAATGCGAAGTCTCAGCCACTTCTATGGGAGCTCGGTTGGAAGATTGCTAGAGGCATCTTCGGTGTGTCAACGGTTCGATCTGACCATAAGTGGACGCGAGTTCAGCGTCGAGCGCTCGACTGGAGACCTGCCCGGTTCGTACATCAGAGGGAATTTCGGAATAAGTCGACCAACAAGGTTAGTTGCATCATAGTGACATGCGCTGCGCTCGATTCCAGCGTCAACAAGCTCGACTCTACAGAGACATCTTTCAGCGACCTTGGCCTATGAGGGATGTGAGGGTATGAAGCATTGATACTCGACAACGGCGCGGCGACCTCTAGGTTCGTCGGGGCCGAGTCGTTCTAGGTGTGGGATGTCTGAGGAGATCGTTCCTGCGTCGGACTTGCCGAGCACATCGATGAGTCTGTTGAGGTGGACGAGGCAACCGCACCCTGGATCGTGCATGCGCCAGGTCATCGCTGATTGAAGCGAGAGTCTTGGAGTTGTCGACTCGCGGAGGAGGGACAGAACGGGATGAGCAGAATCATTAGTGAACTGGAACTGGATCAATGGGTCAGGAATCATCCGACACCTGCGGAGAGCGTGATTCCGGAACTCCTGTTGCGACTTGTCAGGCAATCTTGCCCGGGAGCCGTAGAGAGACGCATCCCGATTGGCGACAGCGTGAACCAGCCAGGGCTCGATGGCGTTCTTGTCGCGGACCAGGGTTTCGGCGCTTTCGTGCCGACAGGGAAATCCTGTTGGGAGATTGGGATTGGAGCAGATGCAGCTGAGAAGGCGACGGACGACTATGCCAAACGGACGACCGGACTGAACACGTCGGTTCCAGAAGACATCAGGAAGGAATCGACCTTCATCTTTGTCTCACCCCTGTCGGCACAGAGAAGCTGGCGAAGAGAATCCCAGTCAGTATGGCTGGCACGGCACAGAAGTCGCAATGAGTGGGCTGATGTCCGGATCGTTGACGGAACCGGGATCGTTGATTGGCTGGAGGATTTCCCGGATGTCGAGTTGTGGCTCGCGGGACGAATGGGGATTCACGTTGAGCAGATCGAGCTCGCGAGTCAACACTGGAAGAAAGTGTCTTCTGTTGGCAGCCACAGGCTCGCACCAGAACTGTATCTTGCAGGTCGCGAAGCCGTCTCGAGCGCGCTGGAAAAGTCGTTTGCTCATGAGCAGAAGCAGCTGGAGATTGACACCCATTTCCCCGGTGAAGCAGTGGATTTCGTGTCAGCTTTCATCGCATCGAAGGAGGTGCGCGGAGGACAACCGGGGCTTGATCAGTGCCTGATTGTATCCGGAAGAGAAGCTTTTGATGAGATTGCGGGACTTGAAACAACCAGGGTGTTGGTTCTCGACTTCCCGTTCGGCGACGACAACACGATGACGTCCGCCATCGCACAAGTAGAATCGAAAGGAAACGTAGTTGTTTATGAAGGAGTACCGGGAGGCCAAGAAGACTCGGAAAGGGTGTTGCTGGCAAAGCCACGCAGGCATGCGATTGAAGAGAATCTTGTGAAGGCTGGTTACTCAGAAGAGCGAGCTCGGTTACTGGCACAGCAGAGTGATCAGAACCTGAGCGCTCTTCTTAGGCTGATTCAGGGCGTTCCAGCGGCACCTGAGTGGTCTCGCAGCGGAGAGGCTGCTGACCTCGCTTTGGCTCAGCTGGCAGGTGGATGGCATGAGGACTTGCCGGCTGACAAGGCGGCGGTCGAAGAGCTGTCAGGCAGGGACTATGCGACCTGGGCTACGAGGCTCAGTGGGATCATTGCTCAGCGGCGAAGCCCGATCGTCCGGAAGGGAAAGGTGTGGCAATTCGCCGCACGCTATGAGGGTTGGCAATGCTTGGGCCAGCTGGTTCACGACGAGGATCTTGACAGATTCCGGAGAGTTTCCATCGATGTCCTGAGTGAGCGTGATCCCCAATTCGACCTTCCCCCAGACAAGCGATTTGCGGCATCGATGTATGGCAAGACGCTCACGCATTCCGTCCAACTGAGAAAAGGATTGTCCGAGACCTTGGCGCTCCTCGGGGGTTACCCAAACACACTTACATCATGCTCAGCGGGGAGCGCCGAGGGGACTGCCACGCTTGTCGTCAGGGGCGTTCTGTCGGGGGCAGGCTGGGACCGATGGGCCAGCCTCAATGATGTGCTGCCTCTTCTCGCTGAAGCTGCGCCATTGGAGTTCCTGGATGCAGTTGACAAGTCTCTTCGCATGTCGCCGTGTCCTTTCGACACTGTTTTAGCTCAGGAGGGGAAGGACCTGCTAACCGGAGGGAACTACATGACTGGTCTTCTTTGGGCGCTAGAAGGACTCGCCTGGAGTCGGGACTATTTCTCGAGAGTAGTGAGCATCTTGGGAGAACTGGCCCAGCGCGATCCATCAGGGAACTCGGCGAACCGTCCAGCCAACTCCTTGGTGGCAATTCTACTACCGTGGCAGCCTCAAACGACTGCCGCGCTGCAACAGAGAACGGCAGCGGTTGCGATCCTGTGCAAGAGTCAACCGGGAGTTGCCTGGAGTCTTCTAGTCACCATGCTTCCATCGATGCATCAGGTCTCTTGGCCCTCCCACCGCCCTGTTTGGCAGACCGGATGGATTCCTGAAGACTGGCGCAAAGGTGTGACGACACCGGAGTACTGGGATGCAGTCTCGGCCTATGCTGATATGACAATGGGCATGGCAAGGGACAACCTGCAGCGTCTCATGGAACTACTGGAGCATCTGAACGGTCTGTCGCCACAAGCCTTGGACGAACTACTCGTATACCTCAATTCGGATTCGATCAAGTCCCTACCTGAGAGCCAAAGAACTTGCATTTGGAATCGGCTGATGGAGTTCCTCAGTGACACCAAGAGGACAAACAGGGCTAAAGGGGCAGTGACGCCAGAAGTGCTCAACAAGATCGGAGGCGTCGCAGAAGAGATCTCCCCGAAGTCTCCCATCTATCGGCATCAGCGTCTCTTTACTGATAGAATACGAGGTCTATTCGATGACCAGGGGAGCTATGCGGAACAGCAGAAACGCCTTGATGAGCAACAGCAGGCGGCTGTCAGTGAGGTGTACAAAGCTCATGGCTATGACGGTCTCCTGAGGTTCGTCGATGCCGTACAGTCGCCGTCCCGGGTTGGATCAGCCCTGGGCGCTATTGCAGATGCCGCGGTCGATGCACGGATCCTCCCGTCGCTGATAGATTCGGATGATACAACAATCGGACAGTTCCTCGGCAGTTTCGTGTGGCGCAGGTACTTCATTCTGGGCTGGCAATGGGTTGACGCTCTAGATACTGCTTGTTGGACTTCCGATCAGAAGGCCCAATTCCTGGCATACCTGCCCTTTGCTTCGGGGACTTGGAGGCGAATTCCGGTATGGATGAAAGAAGATGAAGCGAAGTACTGGGTCAAGACTCCTGCGGAACCGCGCGAGGACGACGAGAACCTTGCAGGTGCCGCCGAGAGACTGCTGGAGTTCGGTCGCCCATTGGCCGCCGTACGGTGTCTTGAGCACATAGCTCTCCAGAACAAGCCGATCGACAGTCAGCAAATCATTCGGACTCTAAGGCAAGCGGTTACGTCTTCTGAAAGACCCTATCAGGACGATGGATATGCCATCTCGAAACTCATAGACGCGGTGCAGCGGGATTCCACAGTGAAACGATCAGATGTCGCCGCAGTGGAATGGACATTTCTGCCTCTTCTAGATGGGTATCTCGACGGGGCACACCACAAAGCGCTAGATCGTGAGCTTGCGGAGAGTCCTGCCTTCTTCTGTCAGGTGATTCGGATGGTGTTCGGCTCTGCGAAGGAGAAGGGACAGCAGCGCGACCTGGGTGAACAACAGATGAAGATGGCCGAGAACGGCTATCGGTTGCTGAGTGAATGGGAGATTCCCCCGGGGCTGCATGAGGATGGGACATTTCACGGCGGGGATATGGTTTCTTGGCTGAACCATATCGAGGAGGAGTGCATGGAATCTGGTCATCTTGAAGTTGCCTTGGACATCGCTGGACAGGTCCTCTTCCATGTTCCTTCCGATCCCGACGGTCTCTGGATTGACGAGTCTGCCGCGAGAGTCTTGGATGAAAATGACGAGAGCGCCGAGCGTCTTCGTTCTGGGTTTGGCAGTGCAATAGTGAACTCGCGGGGCGCTCACTGGGTAGACCCCTCGGGACAGGAAGAGCGAGCATTGGCAGATGGATACCGCCAGAAGGCTGATGCTCTGAACATACATGGATACTCCCGCTTAGCTGCGACCTTTCAGGGAATTGCGAAGAGGTACGACCAGGAAGCAGGGGAGGTTGTGGCACGCCGTGAGTCGGAAGAGTAGTTGACGTGAGGATCCTCGTTGTCAGACTGCCAAGAGACACGACCGCACTGTCGATCCTCCGGCAGCCAATTGTGTCTCCGGATGAATTGTCCCTAGAGGAGAGGAGGTCCGCATCGGCATGAACTCTACTGATTCAGCAGACGCGTGCGTTAGTGATTTTCGAAAGCGCTGGAGTATGACCCAGGTTCCTGCAGAGGCAATTGAGGACTTCCGAAACAGAGCGTTCGGGAGCATCAAGGAAGCCCTCGGAGGCTTGATACTAGATGATTCGTCGATATCGAACGCTTTCCTCCACGCGTTGGGGGAACCGGTGTCATCGGATGATTGGGGGTACATCGACAAGCTGACGGAGACGCCACTCTGGCACGCTCTAGAGCGAAGAACTACCCTGCCCGACTTCGTTCTCGCACTTGAGGTTCTGTTTCACATCGGGTTGGATGGTCATATACAACAACAACTGGCGTGGCTGTTGCGCAAGGACATTGTGGCTTCAGGAGTACCAGTCTCGTGTGCCGAGAATAGTGGTTGCCTCACTTTCTACCCGGAGGGGGCGCGACTGCTTGATGAGCAGGTCATCAACGCTGATCTCACTTGGCTTGGTGCCTACCCGGAGGCTTTGAAGGCTTTTTCCGAGGCCCTCAGCGTCTACGGTTCGTCTGGTCAGCACAGACACATGCTTGATTGCCTCAGACTATGTATTGAAGAGCTAGCTAGGAAGGTGCTGGGGAATGAGTTGTCCCTGGAGAAGAACACCGTCGGTTTGTTGGCACTTCTTGAGCCCGTGCTAAGCAAGGAGACGCGGAACATGACTCGCGTGCTGCTCGACTACTACACCAGATATCAAAACGAACACGTCAAGCACCACGATGACTCGACTCCAGTCGAGGTCGCATTCATCCTGTATCTCACTGCGACATTCGTCTACCTGTTCATTGCGGCGCGTCGGGAAACCAGCCATGACTAGCAATGCGACTGCATCGTGACCAGACCAGAGCGGAGGTTCCGGCGTGCACGTAGTTGAACTCGAACCCTCGCGGTCTTACGGTATGGGCTGGAGACAGTATGATGCGTTTGCCAAGGCGGTCCACAGATATCTGAGAAACTGTATAGGATATCTGGGCTGCTCTGCAGACCATTCCAGTATGCGACTGCGACGACGGACCCATACTAGTCTCGAATAGCGAGGACGAAGCTAGAAGATGTGTAGACGGGCCCCTTGGACATTGACCGAGATTGTGCGCTGTTACACGCCTGCTCCGGAGCAAGGTGGGTTCGAGCCGTTCATGTTCACCCCTGGGAAGTCTCTCTCGTACTCGGGGATGCCCCGGAGGATCTCATCGTAGTAGGGTTTCAGGATCCTCATGCCTAGAATTCTCGCGCAGATGTAGACCACCAGCGCGTCTCCGACAGTGAACATCCGATCCCTGTCCTCTCGCTGAGTGACCGCGTGCTTAGCCTGATTGTACAGTACGAGAGATGCATCAAGGCTCTCGGCCAGTCCATCGGTCACCAAACCGCGCTTCTTGAGGACGGCTATGCTCTGTCCCAGCGTCAGTCTCTTGTAGCGGTTGGTGTCGAGAATGGAGCTCGTCCTGTTCACCCAGAACTTGGTCACAGCTTCCAGGTACATACCGGAATTTCGGATAGACTCCCTCGCCGTGAGTGGGTTGCCGTGGTACTCGATTTCGGCAGCAGCATACTGTATTGGGCGGAACAACTCCCTGGCGATACCGCTAGGAAAAGGGTTTCCAAATGGCCTTAGAGGCATACAATAACCGCCGATGCCTCCGATTCGTGCATCGAGCTTCCAGAACGGAGTCAGATCGACCTTCAGATCAGCACTCTCGATTCCTGCCGTGATATCTTCTGCTGTCCTCGAGAGTACCTCCACTTGATTCTTGCTGAGAAGTTGCTCGGCCAGTCGTTCTGATTCGTCCAAGAGACTAGTTCGAAGCATATCTCCCTCCACTGCAATCATGTGCTAGTGCGTTCTCCCCTCCTGAGATCTTGCGTCGAGACTACTGCAAGTCTAGCAGGAACTCAAAATACACCCAATGGGTAAATGGTGCCCTGTCGCGCGGAGGGGTGTCGCCGAATTGGCGACTCATCACGGCTCCGCAGTATTCCGGTTCATTGCTGTGCCAAGTCTACACGGTATCATGTTCTTGAGGGATCAAGACAAGGGAGATACTCATGGCCGAGCGGAAGGGCAAGGATCTTGAGATTCTGGTTGCACAGCTTGAGTCAGCTCTTGCGGGCGAGAACGTCGTCATCACCTCCAACGAGGAGATAGCGGATGTCGTCACGGGGGAGCCGCGCGAGGTTGATGTCGCGGTTCGCACCGGAGTGGGCAGTTCGCAGCTACTTATCATAGTCGAATGCCGTGATCGGAAGGGGAGACAGGATGTTACGTGGATTGAAGGACTGGCCGCCAAGAGAACGAGTGTCGGTGCCGACAAGGCTGTCGCGGTTTCGCGCAACGGACTCAGTGATCCAGCGCTTCTGAAGGCGAAGGCTCTAGGAATCGCGGTAGCCAGCATAGAGGACATTTCTCTGGACGACATCAAGTCTTGGTGCAAACTCGATGGGCTGACGACACAGCAATACGCCGTGAGGTTCAAGGAGTTCTATGCCGATCTTGGACTGCTGGCAGAGCAGAGCGGTTCGCTTCACAATCCGGTTATCGTTCGGAAGGTTTCTGGCGATCGTTGTTCCATGGCTGACGTCTGGAATAGCATGCTAGAGACGCTGAAGGCGCAAGGCGATGACCTCTACGATGGGCTGGCACCTGACGGTCCCCATAGAGAGGCACAAGTCCAGGTGACGTACGCGAATCCAGCCGACTGCTACCAGATCGAGGTTGGGGGCCAAATGGTCGATGTCAAGCAATTCAGGGTAGACGCGGAGTTTTGGCTCCAGAACGTCGTTGTGCCTCCGACGCGGGTATTCACGTATGGACAGAATGGAGGTCCCGCCGTGGACGTGTTGGAATTCGATCAGGTGCCGGGACTAGGGCCGGAGCCGATGGGTCTTAGGATTCAGCGCAACGCCGTCACTGGGATTGTTAGCGTCGTGCCTGTACGATCGAAGACGTCCGATCAGTAGCTCACGAACTGATAGACAGTAGCTGGATGCACTTCTGCACAGGAGACTGGAGCGGTTCTGGCTACTGAGGCGGACTCTTCTCTCTGCTGCTCGGCCTGGGCGTTCTCTGCCACAGGGAGGGCGCTGAAACTCCACCAGTAGCGAGAGAAAGCGAGGAAGCACGCTGGAGAAGAGTAGCACATCTGAAACGAAGGTAGTGCTTATGTGGTATTCAGGAAGTCACGTAGTACGGGAGTGGAGATAGTGACCTCAAACCACTGTGACGGTGCTGCGTTACGGCATCGCCTCGCATCCAGACTGCTTGAACGCAGGAGCCTCAGACAGTCCCAGGCAAGTCCCGCTCCGGAGAATATGCTGGTCACCCCGGTCCTCCTGACTGAGCACTTAGCGGCACGGACTACTCATCTTTCATTGAGAGTGCAACCAGCTAGGTGAGATCCGGGTGTGTGTGCTTGACACAATATCAAACGCGGCGTCAGACCGGAGGGCTGATTCTCTTGGGGAGTTGCTATTGATGATCTGCCATCCCCGTCATCAACAGCTAGTGTATCAACGGGTCAACAGGGGTCGGACCACGCTGGCGAACGCCCGTCATCAAAACCCGAGAGCGTAGTGGTTGACGCTCTTGCGGATACCTTGTTGCAGGTCCGATGCTCGCACACCGAGTGACGTCCCGCGCATGCAACTGTGATGTCACTGTGTCCGAGATGACTGATGCCACCTACCAGGCGGGAAATCTGCTAGTACCTGAAGCTGTCCAGCATCTTGCGTAGAACCTGCTGGACTTCGACCACATACGCAAAGCAGTCGCTGGCCGACTGCATCGTGATGGCATTTCGGTGAGCGGACGGGTTGCGGTACTTGTTCACGATCCGGTCTATGCTGTCGGCATAGTCAAGCATCATTAGCTGGATATCCTCGTCGTCGTACTTCGCATCGAACAACCGCTCCTTGGCGTATTCAAGGAACGCAGTCCAGTTCTTCTCCCTGTCTGCCACCGCAGACGGCTTGTCAGTCTTGGTCGGAAATGCCCCAAGGATGAAGGGGTAGCTTCCAAGAGTAATCTTCTTGCCTTGCTTGACCGAATACGTTCTGACTCCACGCCTTTCCACCGCATCCACAATCTCCGGAGGCCATTTGGCTCCTTCCACTTCAATTGGGTGCCTACTCGTGACATGCACCACGTAGTCTGAGAAGAACCGCATGAATAGCTCGTACTCCACTGCTTTGGTGACAAGTATGCATACTCCCGAGTAGTCGACTGCGTTCTTCAGGTTCGCAAGAGCACCGAACGTCATCTTCGCTGAGACCAGACATGCCCTTGCCGGCTCACTGAGCTTGTTCCATGCATCCCCCAGCATCAGGGCGAGTAGTTCTTTGTGATGGACGTAGTCTGTTTCAGAACGGACACTGGAGTAGTCGTCGCGGATCTTCTTCACGCACTGATCAGTGAAGGTTCCCATTAGCATTTCTCGTGACTCAAGATCGGAAATGTTCTTGAGATGGCTGTCTACAAGTTCCTGATAATCGGAAATGCAGTTGGTGATGCCTGCGAGGGTTTGCTGGATGGCATCAAGCTTGCGGTTTGACTCGCTTACACCCCCGGCTACGCCATAGCACAGAGCCTACCTGTAGGCACGACGAGAAGCTCGCCTTTCTGGCGGGTTTCTTGTTGTGCGATAGCAAAACACGTATTGATAGCGTCAGGAGGTCTTGAGCGTATTCGTGGAAGTCGCACGGCCAAACCTGTGCCACCAATCAGCGTCGCTCAGACCAAATTGGTTCCCCGCCATTGCGTTTGCTTCAACTCGATCTGCGCACGGAGGGGAGTCGGTGGAGTCTGAAGATAGAACTGCAAACGCAGTATTGATGAGGCTTTGGTGGAGATAGGGGGGCTCGAACCCCCGACCTCCTGCATGCCATGCAGGCGCTCTCCCAGCTGAGCTATATCCCCACGTCTTGGAAACGAACAGTGAAAGTATAGCGGGAAGGCCCTGAGTGTCAACCAGAGACGGCACGATTCGCGTTGCAGGCCGGTCGTGCTAGTATAAGTGCCTGACTGAAGACGTCTGAGAGGTGAGACATGCGGGCAGTAGTGCAACGAGTGAGCAGTGCGTCGGTCGCCGTGGACGGCAAGCAGGTCGGACATATTGGAGCGGGGTTGCTGGTGTTGCTCGGGGTAGCTCCTGACGACGGCCCCGATGACATCGCCTTCATGGTGCGCAAGTTGAGTGGTCTGCGCATCTTCGCAGACGCAGACGGTCTGATGAACCGCTCGGTGGCAGATATCAAAGGTTCCTTTCTTGTCGTCAGCCAGTTCACGCTCTATGGAGACGTGGCTCGCGGCAACCGACCCAGCTTCACGGGTGCTGCACCGGGAGCATATGCCGATGAGATCTATCGGGACGTGTGCACAGGACTGCAGAGTCAGGGATTGGACGTGCAGAAGGGCATTTTCGGGGCACACATGGAAGTCAACCTGGTGAACGACGGCCCGGTCACCATCATTATCGTGACGGACAGCCGCAAGAAGCGACCTCAGCAAGGTTGACAGCTCTGTAAGCGAAAAGCCGGAGCGGTTGCCCCGGCTTCTTTCAATGTTGGTGCAGATCCAGACGACTAGCGCGATGCGTTGGCGCGAGCGACGGCCGTCTCCATGACAGCGAAGGCTTCTTCCAGCTGCTGGTCCGTGATCTCAAGCGAGACCAGCATTCGGATGCAGTTGCCATAGATACCCGAGCCGGCCACAAGGACACCGTTGTGCAGACATTCCTTGATGATCTGGCCGTTCAACTGAGTTGCGGGTTCCCGCGTCGTGCGGTCCTTGACGAACTCGAGGGCCTGCATGGCGCCTATGCCACGGACATCGCCAATGATCTCGTACTTTTCTTTCCAGGCATCCCAGTGACTGCGAATGAGCTTGCCAAGAGCAACAGCGCGGTCGAGCAAGTGCTCGTCCTCGATGATGTCGATAACTTCGCTGGCCGCGCGGCATGCAACAGGGTTGCCAACATAGGTGCCACCGATGCTGCTGCCTGGCAGCTTGTCCATGATGTCTTTCCGGGCGATGACCGCTGACAGCGGCATGCCGGCTGCCAAGGACTTGGCTGTGCAGATGATGTCCGGGACGACATTCCAGTTCTCGATGGAGAAGAACTTGCCGGTACGGCCGACGCCGGCCTGGATTTCGTCGACGACGAGAAGGATGCCGTACTTCTTCGAAACCTCGCGCAGCATCTCGAGGAAACCATCAGTCGGGACGCGGAATCCACCCTCACCCTGAACGGGCTCGACGACAAAGCAGGCGACCGTCGAAGGATCGACATACGTCGTCAGGAGCTTTTCCCACTCCTCGATCGTAATAGACGGATGATACGGGGTGACGAACGGCATGCGATAGACGTCTGGCGCGAAGGGGCCAAAACCCGTCTTGTAGGGCTTCGCCTTATGGGTCATGGTCATCGTGAGGAGCGTGCGTCCGTGGAATGCACGGTCGAACACGACGACGCCGGTCCGACCGGTGACGTGGCGCGCAATCTTGACTGCGTTCTCGATGGCCTCGGCGCCATTGTTGAACAAAGCTACCGACTTCTCGAAGTCGCCAGGAGCGAGCTTGGCAAGCTTCTCACAAACGGTGAGGTACGGCTCGTATGGGACTGACGTGAAGTCCGTGTGCAGGAAGTGCTCCGCCTGGTCCTTGATGGCAGCGGTAACGCGAGGATGTGAGTGTCCGACCGCCAGGCAGCCCCAGCCGCCGGTAAGGTCGATAAAGGTGTTGCCGTCGACGTCGGTTACCAGTGCCCCATGTCCCTCAGCGATCCAGGCAGGCGACAGGGCATCGCACATCGGTGCAGCGACGACCTTGGCCCCCCTCTTGGCAAGCTCGATGGATTTCGGTCCAGGGATTGCCGTCTTGAGTGATATGAACGTTCCCATGATAACCTCCCTTTCTCTCTCGACGAAAACGGCTTAATGATTCGCTTTCTCGGGTACTCTCAGGATATGGAGATGGTGACCGTTGTCAACGAAGTCCGTACCGAAGTCCGGTCTCGGGGACGTTTCTGAGCTTTTCGATCTTCTCCTTCCAGCGCCCGGGCGTTGTCTGGCCTTTGGAGAGTCATGTTGTCTGTCTCCTGTTTCGGACTATCATTGGGTAGCCTCCGGCGCGCATTGTATACCGGTCGAGCTGTTGTACATCATGAATGAGGAGGCCTGGCCATGCTGGTACTCGGACACAGAGGGGAGCCTCGACTAGCTCCCGAGAACACGGTGGCTTCGTTCGCGCTTGTACGCGACGATCTGGACCACGGCGTCGACGGTGCCGAATGCGATGTTCAGATGACGAAGGATGGAGAACTGGTTGTCATCCATGACGAAAACGTCGACAGGACCACGGACGGCCATGGCTGGGTGAAGGATTTCACACTGCAGGAGATCCGCAAGTTCGATGCTGGCGTTCGGTTTCCCGGTCCGCTGCACCACGAGCCGATTCCTACAATGCGGGAGGTCTTCGAGGTTTTCGACGGGACGCGGGCAACCCTCAACGTCGAGCTCAAAAATTCGGAGATCGCGTACGAGGGGATGGAAGAACGCTTGCTGGAACTGGCAAGCAGGTATTCGTTGAATGTCATCTACTCTTCATTCAATATCCAGAGCATGGGGGTCATTCGCAAGCTGGACGCCAAGGCGCGGACTGGGCTGTTGTACGCACCATGGCTGATCAAGGCTCCAGACGTGGTTGCAGCTGCTCGTGAGCTGGGCGCCAACGCAATCCATCCTTACGTTCTCAACACGCTCGACGGGCTCATTCGTGAAGTACACGAGGCTGGTCTGGAAATTGCGCCATGGACCGTCGACCTGAGCGTGCTCGTGCGCCATTTTGCTGCCTCGGGGGTCGAGAGCGTCATCAGCAATGACCCGCGCATGGCAGCGGAGGCTATTGCCGGAGGGAGGGGATGATGCTTGATCTGATTGTTCGCAACGCGAGGCTCCGCGCGAATGAGTCCCTGATGGACATCGGTGTCCGGGACGGTCTGTTTGAGAGCGTTCAGCCCGGGCTGTCTGCGGACGCATCTGAAACCATCGATGCGGCTGGATGTTTCGTGACACCTCCGTTTGTCGAGTCGCATGTCCACCTCGATACGACGCTCACGGCGGGCGAGCCTCATTGGAACGAGAGCGGCACGCTGTTCGAGGGGATCGAGCGCTGGTCCGAGAGGAAGGCACTGCTGACCGAAGAGGATGTCGTGCGCCGAGCCACCAAGGCGATCGAGTGGCAGGTTTCGCATGGTATCCTGCACATCCGATCACATGTGGACATCTGTGACCCCAAGTTGACTGCCCTGCGGGCGCTGATCGAAGTCAGGCGCGTCATGGCGCCATTCGTCGACATTCAGCTGGTGGCGTTCCCCCAGGACAGCATTCTGGGGTTCGAGGGCGGAGCAGTGCTGCTCGAAGAGGCCCTCCGCCTGGGTGCGGATGCTGTTGGAGGTATCCCTCACTATGAACTGACACGTGAGGACGGTGTCGAGTCTCTGAAGATCATCTTTGCGCTGGCTGAGAAGTACGGGAAGCTGATCGATGTGCACTGCGACGAGATCGACGATGAACAGTCTCGCTTTGTTGAGGTCATGTCGGCTCTTGCTTTGCGCACGGGGATGCGCGACCGGGTTACCGCAAGCCACACGACCGCCATGCACAGCTACAACGGTGCGTATGCGTCGAAACTTCTGAGATTCTGTGCAAAGAGCGGCATCAACTTCGTCGCGAATCCCCTGGTGAACATCCATCTTCAGGGCCGCTTCGACACGTATCCCAAGCGACGCGGTCTGACGCGGGTCAAGGAGATGGCGGCCATGGGCATCAATGTCAGTCTTGGTCATGACGACATCCTTGATCCATGGTACCCGATGGGGACCGGGAGCATGCTGGACGTGGCACATATGGCGGTGCATGTCGCCCAGATGACGGGAAGGGAAGAGATGCGTTCCGTGTTTCACATGGTAACGGATGCTGGAGCCCGTACATTGCACGTTCAGGATTCCTACGGCATTGAAGCGGGGAAGCCGGCAGACCTGGTCATTCTGGACGCTCTCGACGAGCTTGATGCCTTGCGGCGGCAATCGGTCGCCCGACTTGTCCTGAGCAAGGGAAAGGTCGTCGCACGAACGACGCCGGCCGAAACCACTGTTCTCCTGCAGGGCACTTCGCATCCGATTGATTACTTACGGTAGAAAGAACAATAGACTGGATTCCAGGTTGTGCGACCAGACAGCCGGCTCACCCAAGAGCCGGCTGTCAGCATTCCAAGGCAGCGAGGGCGCTAGAGGACCAGTGATTGCTCGAACTGCGAGACGGTCATAATCTCCACTCCCATGGTGGCCATGTCTCTGAGATTGGACAGCTGGATCTCGTCCGTCTGGGACGCAGTGGCATCCGAGAGTACGGTCGTTGCATAGTCCAGCGAGAGAGCGTCGTTTGCTGTCGCACGTATGCAGTTGGGAGTCTGCACACCAGTCAGGATCAATCTACGGGTGTCGAGCCGGCGCAGGAGCGCGTCCAGGTCCGTCGCGAAGAATGCCGACCATCGGGTCTTGACGATAGTGAAATCCCCGGAGGCGGGCGCAAGCTGAGGCAATTCCTCTGCTCCGGGAGTTCCGGCAACCAGAAACCCTCCCATTTCCGCGAAGAGTGTTCGTCGGCTCTGGTCAACGTCTATGCCCGTGGCCCGATGCCGGCGCGTTGCATGGATAATCGACGCATTGGCGGACCGAGCAGCTTTCAGTGCTCGCTCCAGACTTGGTACCATGGCGGGCCCACCTGCGACAAACAGCGGCGATGCCGGAGACAGAAAGTCCTGCTGCATATCAATGACAAGAATTGCCACATCAGTAAGATTCACTCGTTCCTCCTCTGTAAGCCACAATTATGTGGCCAGTATATGCGTTTTGGCTCGCCACTCCACGTGAACATTATACATCCTTGCAGTTTTCCGTTGTGCAACTATAATTCGCTTACCGAAGAAAAGACCGAAGGAGGTGCTGCTTTGCCCCTTCAGGAAAGGAGCCATATGATTCTTATTCACGGAGGTACCATCCTCACTGTCACGGACGGTGTCATCGAGGGCGGTTCAGTGCTGCTCGGCGACGACGACAAGATTGCCGAGGTCTTCGCGAACCACACTGACGTGGCTGGAGCGGCCGTTATTGATGCGACAGGAAAGTATGTCGTACCCGGTTTCGTCGACGCACACACGCATCTTGGCATCTGCAACCTGGAGGTCGGCGAGATTGGCGAAGATGAGAACGAGATGACCAACCCCTCGACGCCTGCCTGCCGGGCCATGGATGCAGTTTACGTCTGGGATTCCGGGTTCGCTGATGCTCTGGCGGGCGGTATCACGACCGTGTTCACGGGTCCGGGCAGCGGCAATGTCATTGGCGGCCAGAGCATCACGATGAAGACAGCCGGCCACTGTATCGATAAAATGGTGATGCAGAACCCGGCAGGGTTGAAAACTGCGTCAGGAGAGAACCCCAAGCGCGTGTACAAGGCCAAGACCCAGCTGCCCAGCACGCGGATGGGCACCGCCAAGGTCTTGCGCGAGGCGTTGTCGAAGGCGCGCGACTACAGGGAGCGTCGTGCAGGCACCGAGCCACCCGTTACGGATCTCGACATGGAGGTGCTGTGCAAGGTTCTCAGCCGCGAGATTCCACTCAGAATGCACTCCCATCGTGCCGATGACATGATCACCATGGTGCGCATCCGCGATGAGTTTAACATTCGCATGGTCATTGAACATGGAACGGACAGCGTGCGGGTGCGCCATGAGCTTGCCAGAGCAGGCGTAGCGGTGATTACGGGGCCACTCCTCGACGTTTCACCCAAGGTCGAAACGGCATCATCCTCATTCAGCACACCGCATCTTCTCCATGAGGCGGGCGTGCTGACTGCCATTATGACGGACCATCCGGTGATTCCGATTGAGTCTCTTCGACTGGAGGCTGCCATTGCGGCATATGAGGGCGGGGCAGGAGAACAGGAAGCCCTGGAGTTCATTACGATCAATCCGGCGAAGATCCTCGGGCTCGAGGACCGTATTGGCAGTATCACCAAGGGAAAGGACGCGGATCTTGTCGTGTGGAACGGCCACCCCTTCAAGGCCACCAGCGTCGCGGAGAAGACCTTCGTCAACGGGAAGCTCGCGTGGGAGGTGAATGCATGATCAGGATAGCCGCTCAGCACCTGTTTGATGGGCACGGGATCATGAATGATGCGGTTGTTACAGTCGATGGGCCGCGTGTCGTTTCGGTGGAGACATCGGGCCATCCTGGGGACCGCTATGACTATTCGGCTGCATGGGTGACTCCCGGCCTCATCGACCTCGACTCCGGTATTGGCCTCAAAGAGGAATCGCTGGGTTTCGAAGGGAATGACCTGAACGAAGCGACAGATGCTGTAACACCGGAGATGCAGGCAATGGATGGGCTGAGCCCGTACGACACGAGCCTCGGGAAGAGTCTCATTGGAGGCGTGACGACGGCTTTGGTCATGCCCGGCAGCAGCAACGTCGTGGGAGGCAGGGGCGCTGTGGTGCACATGGTTGGCGCGACCGCCAACGACATGTGTATCAAGGCGCCGTTCGGTATGAAGTTCTCCCTGGGCAACAATCCGAAACAGACGCACGGTGAGAAACGGACGCCCATGACACGCATGGGTAACGCATTCCTGATCCGAGACATCCTCACAAAGGCACGCGAATACCGGGAGAAGAAGAAAGAATACAACATGAAGTACGAGGCCCTGCTTCCTCTTCTTGCAGGTGAAGATATGGCGTTCATCCAGGCGTTGCGGGCGGACGACATCATGACGGCCGTGCGCCTCGCCGAGGAGTTTGGCCTTCGCTACGTCATCACTGGCGCGTTTGACGCGGATCGCGTGATTGACCAGCTCAAGGAGAAAGATGTGACGGTGGCGTTCGGCCCCGTTATCATGTCGAGATGGATGGATGAGGTCAAGCGCTTGCATCCTGAGAATGCCGTTGCTCTTCTCGACAGCGGAATTCGCACGGCCATCATCGCGGGCCATCCCAACTATCCCGCCAAGTATCTGCGGATCTCGCTGGGCCTTCTTGTCGGTCGGGGCATCTCTCCTGAACAGGCTCTCGGGTCCGTCACAAGCGTTCCAGCCGGAATCCTTGGCTTGGACGGGTATGGAGAGATACGTCCTGGGTCTGTCGCTGACCTGGCGTTGTTCAAAACGCAGCCATGGGAGCCCGAAGGAGTGACTGAACACACGTTCGTCGGTGGAACCGAGGTGTACGCTCGCTCGTGAGCCGGTAAGAGCAAGGGCCCCGGAAGGGGCCCTGACTTCTCTCGCGTATCTGCCGCCGACGCTAGGCTGTTGGCGGCAGATTGTTGTCTCGATAGTGGTCCATGAAGCGGTCGCGCATGCCGTACGCGTAGGTGCGGAACCGTTGCGCGTTGGTATGGAACTGATTGCCCTTGATGAGGACTGAGGCAGCAAGAGCGACGACGATGACGTAGTCGGGGTACCAGGACCTGTGGAGGACAATCCAGATGACGATGGGGACAGCCCCGACCGCTGAGATGAACGGAGAGAAGTGTATCTTGGCCTTGATACGGGGGGCAAGCTTCCAGATAACGCCAGCGACAGCCGCAAAGGGGAGTCCCCACAGGACCGCCACCAGGTACCCCTGTAGCAGGATTCCCAAGGTTGTCGCGACACCACCTCCACCTCTGAACTGGAAGAAGACTGGCCAGTTGTGCCCGACGATGACAGCCATGAACGAGGCAATCAGGACCCAAGAGGGGACGACAATGGAACGCAGGACGAGGCTGAGCAGATAGCCCTTCATCACGTCGAGCAGCCCGACAGTAAGGCCATAGCCCCAACCGTATTGACGGACGCTTCCCGAAAGGCCGGGATTATCCTTCAGCCGAATATCTTCGTGCTTGACAACGAAGCTGAGGACAAGGCCCCAGCAAACAGAACCCCACAGGTACGATGCCACGACCAATGCCCCGTACTTGAGCCAGATGTTCATCAGGATCCTCCTGAACCGTTACTCGATGCCTGACTATGTTGCCTCTGATCCGCTTTCACTCGCAATCTGAGTTTATATCAATGTTCCGGCTTGTAAAGCAGGCTCTTGCCGGTATACTTTTCTGCACGATGAGTTGCGCCTGTCCAGCGGTGATCATCGTTGTTTCTGGTGTTGCCTGTCTGTGTTGCCACATCTATCGTGGAGGTCGTATGGGTTTCTGGACTGTTTTCGTTATAGCAGTGGGGCTTTCGATGGACGCATTCGCCGTGTCCGTGGCGAACGGGTGCCTGATAAAGCGAATGACTCTGCGCGATGCGTTGCGGCCAGGCTGGTGGTTTGGTGGGTTTCAGATGCTCATGCCCGTGCTGGGCTGGCTCGGGGGCCTCGTGCTCAGAGACCTTATCCAGAGCTTCAGCCACTGGGTTGCGTTCGGTCTCCTTGTTTTCGTCGGCGGCAAGATGCTTGTCGAAGCCGTGTGTGGTGGAAAGCATGAGAACGAGTGCGGAGCAGAGAGGCGCAGCACGCGTGATATGCTGGTCCTTGCCATTGCTACAAGTATCGACGCTTTGGCGGTGGGCCTGAGCCTGTCGGTTCTGCACATGTCGATCTGGTGGCCGGCCCTGCTTATCGGGCTGGTGACATTCGCGTTCTCGCTGGCAGGCACTCTCCTGGGTTGTAGTATCGGAAAGCTGGTCAAGGACAAGGCCGAGATTCTGGGCGGCCTTGTCCTTATTGGTATTGGGATCAAAATATTGCTGCAGGGGTTGCACTAGGACGGACTGCTGCGGAAAGAAAGGAGGCTTGCATATGGCACACACGTCTTTCAATGATGAGTACAAGTATCACGTGAAGTTGAAGCAGGGTGATGTCGGCAGGTACGTTCTGTTGCCCGGCGACCCCGGTCGCTGTGAAGTCATCGCGAGGTGGTTCGACGACCCGGTGAAAGTTGCGCAGAACAGGGAGTATGTCACATACACGGGAACGCTCCTGGGCGAGAGAGTCTCGGTGACGTCCACCGGAATCGGAGGTCCGTCGACGGCGATTGCAGTCGAAGAACTCGCGATGGTCGGTGCGGAGACATTCATACGCGTCGGAACGTCGGGCGCAATGCAGCCTGGTATCGGCGTTGGAGATCTGGCGATCGTCACAGGCGCGATCCGCGACGAAGGGACGACAAGACAGTACATGCCTATCGAATTCCCGGCAGTGGCCAACATCGACGTGACTCTGGCACTCAGAGCTGCGGCCAAAAAACTCCATCTTGCCTTCCACCTGGGAGTGTCTCAGTCGAAAGACTCGTTCTACGGTGAGGTTGAACCCGACCGCCAGCCACTTGCAGAGCAGTTGAACGCGCGTCGCAGGGCGTGGATTGCCGGCGGAGCCGTGTGTTCGGAAATGGAGGCTGCTACGGTGTTTGTCGTATCGAGCATTCTTCATAAACGGGCCGGCGGCGTCATGCTCATCATCAACAGCCAGTTTTCAGAGGGTGGAAACGAAGCCCATCATGAGATGCTGGACAGACTCATTTCGACCGGGATCGAGGCCATCAAACTCCTTATCGAACAGGATCGTGCTGTACGTTGCTGAGTGACGTTCTTACGCAGGAACTGCGGACCCCGGGTTCGATGTCGGGGCACGTCCCGACGCTGAAATACTTGCCCCGCGTCCCCTGAGTCGCTATGATGTATGCAGCAGACTATTGTTGTGGGGGGACTCCCATGTATCTTCTGGTTATCATCACAAGACAGGAGGACAAGACTTACGATTTCCTGAAACTGCTTCCGACAGTCGGCGTGCCGGTCACAGACGCCGAAGGTCTTGCGACAGGGCCGGACATGACGCTCCCAGGCAGTGCTCAACAGGGTCCAAACGTCTGATGTCAGTGCGCCGGACGTCCCGGTATGTTGTGGCGCCACAGACAAGGATATGGCGTTGATCTCTGCAATGAAAGGACAAGAGTAACGTGACCCTCGCATACTATGGCTTCGTCCTGGCTGCACTTTCTCTGCAGTTGCTCATGGGCGCCAACGACGGAGGGACGCTGCTTGGGTCAA
>DASVKR010000011.1:0-12592 GCA_036385275.1 Candidatus Cryosericum sp.
GAGAGCCAGAGCCCCGAGTACGACTACCTGCCCGAGTCCTTCCGCCTGCGCAGCACCATCATCAAGCCCGGCACGATGATCGTGCACCAGCCCGACATCCCCGCCCCCGTCCTCATCAACTTCCCCCTCCCCGCCTGGGCCACCCATGGCGAAGAGGTCGACGACCAGGACCTGGACAAGGCAGCGAGAGAGTTTGCGGGGAAGTTCTGATGTTCCTCTTGGAAGAACAGCATCAGAGACGGTTTCTGCCGAGAGCAGCGCTCGGTTCGCAGTTGAGCCATCACGGCTGTCTCAGCAGTAGAAATGCAAAGCTAATGGCTCTTCAATAGGAGCATTGCCATGCCTTTGGGTCTTTCCGAGGAGAAGCTAAGTGGGCTCAATCATGAACTGGCCGTCGCTCGTATCAGATCTGACGTAGCTTCTGACTTCATTTTCGCGCCGCACCTGAGCTCCATCTACGAATGGTCAGGCGATGCCCTTTGGAACCAGCTACGTGCTGAGCTCAAGGGCGGCCGCTATGTCCCAGCATCACCCGTGGGAATCGAGGTGCCAAAGTCCTCCGGTTTCAGCCGCCCAGGGACGGTACTGTTGCCATGCGACCGTTTGGCGTACCAGATTGTCGTTGATGCCCTGGTGCCAAACGCCGAACGTCATCTTGACCGTGACAGAGTATTCAGTTGCGTTCCTCTGGACGATGATCCAAAGGGACTCATGTTCAAGCCGCCGGGTGATTCGTTCAAACGCTTCATGCAGAAGATGGGGTCGCTCGCACGTGATCCCAGATACCCCTACGTACTGCGAGCAGATGTATCGTCCTACTTTGAGAGAATCTACCAACACAACTTGGTGAATGCGTTGGGGTCTGCTCACTGCGATGAAAGCCTTGTTAGTTTCCTGGGAAGCTTGCTGTCATGCTTCACGCACACGGATTCTCATGGAATAGTCCAAGGAGAGTACCCTTCGGATTTCCTCGGGACCTTCTACCTGGGAACCATTGACGTCAAGCATCGAGCGGCAGGCATCCCATCAGTCAGGTATGTCGACGACATGTACTTCTTCTTCTCAAACGAACGAGACGCGCGCATTCATCGAACGACGCTTGCTTCTTGGCTCCGACAAGAGGCACTTTCGCTCAACGAGCACAAGTGTGAGTTGGCACCGAGCTTGAGCTTGCTCGAACAGGAGACCAAGGTCACTCGCCTATTCGAGGACGCTCGCCAAGAAGGGCTGGACAACTTTCTGCAGAACGATGATCCTTACTCCTCACCGCAAGTCCCTTGGGATTTCGCCAACGACAACGGATTCGTTGATGAAGATGATGCCAAGACCATTGAGCTGGGGGCTGTGCGTTCTCTGTTCTCCCTCCTGGAAGAGATTGATGATAGTGAACGCATCTACGGCCAGATAGAGAAGTACTGTCTCTCTGCTTTTGCCAAAGCCGACGACAGCATAGCAGTGGACTACGTGCTGAGACAATACCCACGGCGACCACATATGGCATTAGCCTATGCTGTCTATCTGGGCTCGCTGGCGCTCCACGATCGAGAGGTCGCACGAACGGCTCAAAGGTTGATTGTAGATCCCGACGTCTGCCTCGACTTCCAGCTGATGTGGCTCTGTGCTGTCTTGACGAATGCGGACGAGCTTCTGCCGCAGACACTAGATTGGGCAACATGGGGGATCTCACATCGCAGCTCTTCCGTGGCCCTGAGGGCGGTCTACCCCATCCTCTTGGGCCGTTTCGGCGGGCCTTCTCAACATCAAGTACTACGCGAGTCTTATGCAGACGAACCCTCGGAGTACGTGCGAGCCGCGATTCTCTACGCAAGCCGGTACTTGCCGGCAAGTGAGCAGACAATGTGCGTCAAGAACTGGCGAAACCATAGTCCTCTCAACGGTCTGGTTGCGGAATCCCTAAAGTTGCTCCCGGTTCGTAGTTGAGTTCGCGTACAAGAGAGCCAGAACCAGACATAGAGAGGATGAAGACTTGAACAAGCGATCAAGAGTTCGCAAGAAGCTTCTGACGACTATGATGAGGAGGGTATCGTGGCTGGATCAGCAGCGATCAAGAATTCACGTCAAGTATTGGGATCGGGACAACCTCTGGAGGTCTTCGTCTCATATGCCAGTGATCTCGAAGCCGAAAGCCGAGTGATCGGCGATGTCGTTGACCGAGTCAGCACACTGTATGGAAAGCGGTACGGAATCACTCTGCACGCGGTTCTGTTCAAGCGTGACATTGTGCCAAGTTCTGGCAAGGGCGATCCTCAGACAGAAATCAACAGAAGCCTCCAGCAGGCCACCTTCTTCGTAGGTCTCATGTGGGGGCGATTTGGCATGCCTACGCCTCGGGCAAAATCGGGAATGCAAGAAGAATACGATGTTGCACTGGACTGTCGCAAGGCTTCCAGACGAAATATGTTCCATGTTGCCTACTATTTCTGCACTCGGAAGATCGACCCAAGACATATGGACACCCGCCAGCTGAAAGCTGTCTCGTCTTTTCGGAAGCGAGTAGCTGCAGATGGCCCATACGCAGAGTTCGGCACAAAACCAGAGCTGGAGCGACGTGTCCGCGAGGATCTTGAGAGCGTGGTCCTCGCGTGGAAGGATCACCGCGAGAAGCTCGACCGCAGGCTGACCAAGCTCGAACTTGCCAGAGAAGTCGCGATCAAGAGCGGCGCTAGTATCAAGAAATCGAACAAATTTATCAGTGCTTTCCAATCATCGATTAGAAGTGAGATGACTCGTGGCGGCAAGGTTGCACTAGTTGGGTTCGGCACGTTCGGCGTCAAGGAACGTCAGGCACACAAGGGGATCAACCCAAAGACCCTCAAGGCAATCACTATCCCGAAGAAGAAAGCCATGTTCTTCAAGCCTGGGAAGGCGCTGAAAGATGCAATCGCAAAGAAGTAGTGACGGGACTGGGGGTGGACTATTGCGAAGGACTTCCCCCTCCCCGCCTGGGCCACCCACGGCGAAGAGGTCGACGACCAGGACTTGGACAAGGCAGCAAGAGAGTTTGCGGAGAAGTTCTAAACGGACAATGTTGAGGAGAGCATGGTGACTGGAGTGACTGGAGTGACTGAATCAGCCGCAACTAGAAGTGTCTCCCGTGAACCCCTTCGGCAACCTCGAAGGCATTTCGCACGGCTTGTCCAATCACGCCCAGACTATGCCGGGGCGCTGGACGCCAGCTCTTGATGAGTTACTATGAGAGATGAGAAAGGCGTATTGCGGAGGCTGGACCAGAACATACTTGTACAATGGTTGTACGAATACAGCATAGACGGCTGGCTGCGCGTCTATATGAAGCGGCCGTCCTTGCTGCACCTAACCAGCCAACTCGGACCAATAGGAGTCTCTGATGCCAAGACGAACTGAAGCGAACGACATTGTCCATCTGCTCTTGCCGAAACTGACCAGTTGGGGTTTCGATGTGAATAACGTCAAAATAGACACTACCACTCTGCAAACTGGTAGCAAACGCGGTGACGTGTGGATATCTACCCGCCCACAGACAGGCGCAGGTTTCGATAGCCACATCATTGGCCTCATTGAGGCAAAACATGCGCGCACAACTGTGAACAGCAGGGACTGGAACGATGCAAGGAGACAGGGCAAGGAGAAGGCTGGACAACAGCACCTGACCTATTATTGTGTCACGGATTGCGCTGATTTGTTCCGCTACTATGCGGTAGACACGGATACTCCGGTCACCTTGAACGGGCGCGAGGTCAGAACACCGCCGTCGCCGCGGCTGCTAGCGCAAATGTTAGCCCAAGTCCGAAATCGGTCGTCTGAGATCAATACGGAACCAGTCGTGCCTCAGACCGGAGTATCTGAGGTAGCCTTTAAGGTAACGCTGCTTCACCTGGCCAAGATCTACAGGTCAGCCCATATCGTCCATGAGGCCTGGGTTGACAATACCATAAGTCTGGTAGTGCTGAAATACATCTCCGAGAAGGAAGCGTTTGAGAGGACACTCCCGCGCGGCGTTGAACTATGGAACGACGTAATGGGGGCGGCTAGCCAAGACCCATCATATGACGCTGCATCACGGCTTAAGTCTAGTATCTCCCAAATATGGGAAACCAGTGAATACCAACCGAACGATTACTCGAGCTTCAAGGATCTCGTGTCGATTTCGCCAAGTCTGAACAACTTGCACGTACGGAAGCTCATGACCGCCCTAGATGTGTACCACTTACACGGAGCCGAGTTTGATCTCTTCGGGAGTGTCTATGAGGCATATGCCAGCCAAGAAAAGAAGAAGGAGTTTGGGCAGTACTACACGCGGCGGCACATAACCCGCGTCGCCAGTGAACTGCTGCTATCACAGGAGGTACATCCGAGGCCCATCCGCTTGTGTGACCCCGCCTGCGGAACGGGGGGGTTCCTCACGGAGGCCTTTCACGTCCTCACAGAGCACTACAACGCGGCACAGAGGTTGAATGCGAGCACGTTGGTACGGCTTCACGAGGACACGTTCTTTGGCTATGATGCTGATGAGAAGTCCGTGGCGCGTACGAAACTCAATATGTTTCTTGTTGGCGACGGTCATACGCACATTTTCAAGAGAGATTCATTGGCCAGTATCGATGGTCACGACGGTTTCGAGGATTCATCGTTTGACTATGTGCTAACGAACCCGCCCATGGGATCCTATGTCGGTGATGTTGCTGGCGCTGGGTTCACGTACACGAGCAAGAGTCGCTTCGAATTGCTGTTTGCTGAGAGAGTAATCTCCTTGACGAAGCGCGGAGGCGAGATCGCCATTGTGCTCAACGATGGAACTCTAGAAGCCCCGACAAACCGCAGCTTCCGCGAGAATCTCCTAGCCAACTGCTATGTCAACGCGGTCGTATCGCTGACTCGCTTCGCTTTTGCCCCATACACCAAAGAGAAGACCTACCTTGTCTTCCTGCGCCGACGCGAGGAACACGACACCGACCAGACGTATCCGATATGGATGTACATTGTTGACAACGATGGCTTTGCCAACAGCGACAAACGCTTTAGAACTGAGGACCGCAACGATCTCCCGGAACTCGAGCACCTCTTCCGCGATGCATGCCGACTCGCTCTGCAGTCGTCAAGCGCCCCAAACTCCTTTGCCGCATTGCGAAGCAACTTCGAGCGCGCGACAAGCACGCAGGAGGTCACCAACGGCTTCACAGGGATGAAAGCAGCTTTCGTCCCAATTGACACTGTGCGCAGCGATCGCTATTTGAACCTGCAATGCGAGCACTACTTGCGTCCGCCCATTGACCATGAGATTCCCCTTGAGGAATATGACAGACGACTGACTGCCATTCTTGACGAAGCCGATGCAGTGATCACGCAAGCACGTCACCTTTTCGGCTAGACGGATGCTGCGATGCCAAGAGTAACTGTCGCTTGTGTTTTCGAATTCAGTCCAGGCAACCACGGCTTGACAGAGAAGGCCATACGAGATCAACCCCCATCCGTGGATGAACAGGGAGTGCCTGTACTGTCTGGCCGCTCAGACAACGAAAGACCTCAGGCATGGATCCGTCACGGCGCGACAACGGTGAATGGCCAGCTCGTGAAGTACTATGAAGGGCCTTGTCTCGTGCTGAGCAAGGACGGTAGTGCTGGACTGTTAACATTCCAGGGACGGGGAGCCTTTACTCTGAACCACCATGCATGCGTTTTGTCGCTGCGACCCGAGTGGAGCGGTCGTGTCGATCTTCAATGGTTCGCTTGGCAATATCGCAACTACTTTGTTCGTTGGACGACCTCGAAGAGCGACAACAGGGTGCTCACCAAGGAAGCCATCAACTCCGCGGAAATTGAACTGCCGGATATTGGAGTGCAGATGAGTCAACTGGCCCGCCTGCAGGTCCTCCTCCTGGTAGCTTCCAAGTTGCGTGCTCTTATATTGCTCCTGCAGGAGCTGCTTGACGAGTCTCCCGGCTCACTGGCAGCAGACGACCAATCCGTTCCCCTCAATATCGTTTTTGACGCACGCGGAGGACTGCAGGGTCTGACCGAGGACTACATCTACCACCACACGCCATCGACCGGCCAACCCGGGTTGGACGTAGTGACAAGTGCTGCAGGAGCTATTTCGTCATTCGGGAGAATCTCTCAGGAGGCAGCATCCGCCCTCGCTCGGCAGTCCTCTTGCCAGGAATTCGTATTCCATGGCCCTGCTCTCGTTGTGGCACGCAACGGCAAGGCCGGCCTCGTATCCGTCGTGGAACAGTCCTCCTTTGTAATGAGCGATCACGCCTACGTGTTGCTTCCTCGGCCTGACTACGTCAACAAGATCGACCCGTACTGGTTTGCCCACAACTTCAGTCGGGCATTTCTGGACTCCAGTACTTCAAAGTCGGACAATGGAACGTTTACAAAGCTGAAGCTCCAGGACCTAGCAGCTCGCATTCTACCTCTGTGCGAACAGCAACGCATCGGCAATCGCATCAAGGATGCAACAGTACTGGAGCATAATGCGATGGAATTGCTTGACAGCATTGGTGACCTGATATCTCGTCGAATAAGCTAGGGCCTACGACTGAATGGGCAAGATATCGGTAGCATTCGGTTGTCGCTTGGGTGCTACCTGAAGTCCTGCCTGCCGATCACACACGCATGTTGGGGTTGCCGACTTCAGTCTAGCCGGCCGGATAGTTAGTGCCTAATGCACGTTGCTAGCCCGGGATCATGGGCCGGCGAACACCACTATGCGCCCATCACCGCAAGACGCCCTCACGCGCGTCTCCCAGTTGTGCGTGTACAGCAACCACATACGATGGTTCCATTCTAGTTCTCACTAATCTCAATCAAGTGCAGTTCTGTCTTGGTGACTCCGATGTCATATTGAACAAGCAGGCCCACGAGCTGGTCTCCGTTCATCAAGGCAATAGGCGCTGCATCTAAACGAGAAGCTTCGTTACGGGCCCCCAAGCTGAAATCGCTGGTAGTCACGATCAACCCGCGTTCGTGAGCACCCAGGCTGCCTCGGAGTCCTTGAACGACTGGTGCCAGGACATTGTTCTTCCAACGCTTGACTTGGACCGCCATCGGGATCTGGACCACCTCACCTACGACAAGCATGCCGCGGGCGTCTACGCCACCATCTTTACTCGGTGGCGTCACCTTGATCTCCACAAAACCCATTTCGGCCATCAGACTTCCTACCAACTCCTCCAAGTCCGCCGGGGGCATGCTCATGAGGCGTTCGAGAACCCGCTTCCTCACGCTTGTGTTGTGCTCCTCGATGCGATCCACCAAAGCCGGGTCCTTGGGCTCGGCCAAGGCAACCATCCCGGGACCAGGACGAATGAACCTGCTGACTAGTCCCGCCACCTGGCGACGGTTCACATCCGTGATGATCGAAGCATACATGGTTGCATCCGGCGTGTTGCCTGTCGTCGTCAACCATCCGCGCTGCAGAGCCTCGCGCGTGATTTCGGCATAATGCATGGCATGACCTTTCCCAATCTCTCTGAGCACGCGTTCGGCCGCATCAAGAAACGATAGAGATCGGGAGCCGTCTCCCCCGCTACCGTGGCCTAGGCCTTCGAGGAACGAGAGTACGTCGGGTAGCTTCCCGGTCATATGGGTCTTGTCTAGGGTGAATCGACCGGGTTTTGACAGGACAAATGGAGACTTGTCACCATATACTTTCATGTTGCCATATATCTCGGCAGCTACTGTGTTGCCCGGCGTCAGACCGCTTGTCTTCCACAAACCCTCTGCCATCATTCGTTGAGCCAGTTCCTTAGATTGCAGAGGTTCCTTGGCCTGCCACAATACCCTGGTTGCGGCTTCGAGCACAGTCATGGTATTGTGCCTCCCTGCCCTCGTATGATGACTCTGCTCTGCGACCGCCACCAGATGTCTTTCAGCCGATGCCTTGACCATAATGTTCACCCTCCCTGGGTGCAGTCAATGTCTCTATGTCAAGCATTGTAGCGCAAAATGACACAAACTGGACTCCCGCCTTCGCGGGAGTGACGGATTGGTCGCTTGCAGGGGAATCCCGGCTGAGGCACACACATAGACTCCCGCCTTCGCGGACAAGCACCCCTCAGAAGCACCCCTCGCATGGAAAGAAAGTGCTCGGGGGCCTTGAAGAACACCTCGCATCTCGGACAAAAGGATGCGAGGGACAAAAGGGCTCGGGGAGAGCACCTCTCATCTTGAAAAAAAGGGCTCGGGGGAGTGACGGATTAGGCTGTACGACCGAGGAGTTTCGGATACAATGGACATTACCGCTCCCAAGGCGGTGAAACGAGGGACTCATGACGGAAAACGAACAACTTGTACAGGCAACGATCAGATCAGGAGACGCAGCCCTCTGTGCGGTCGACGGCGGGGAACTTGTATACAGGCTGACCGGGAGGGGGGTAAGTGCGCTCCTCACGGCGGTGGACGAGGAACGTGTCATCAGCCACGGCCCTCTCGACTGGGGCGACAAACTGGTGGGACGGGCGGCTGCACTCTTGTTTACGCTCGTGCGTCCCCGGTCGGTATTCGCCCTGACGATGAGTACTGGTGCACAGGATGTCCTGCGCACGGCCGGCATTCCCTTCACATGTGATGCGATCATCCTCGATGTCCTCAACCAAACAGGCACGGAACCATGTCCGATGGAGGCAGCGGTATCCGGTATCAGTGAACCGCTTGTCGCCCTGGAAACGCTCAAGCAAGTAAGCCGTGCACTATCAGATGCAGGACGCAACAACGCGCCCAGAAAGGGGAGTACATGAACAACCTGGTGGATCGTTTCCTGCACTACACGTCATTCGATACCCAGTCAGACGAGAATTCGGTAACGTTTCCTAGCACCGAGAAACAGTTCACTCTTGCCCACGAACTGGCCAAAGAGCTGCAATCGCTTGGTGTGACAGACTCTTCCGTTGATGCGAATAGCTACGTCACCGCGAGTCTTCCGGCCAACTGTGAGAGTCCGGAGACGGTTCCAGTCATCGCATTCCTCGCGCACATGGATACCTCTCCCGACGCCTCGGGAATGGGGGTGAAGCCACGTATCGTAACCGCCTACGATGGCGGCGAGATTTTATTGAACGCGGAGAAGAACATGATTCTGAGCCCCACCGACTTCCCGGGCATGCTGCTGCACAAGGGCGAGGACTTCATTGTGGCAGATGGAACAACTCTGCTGGGAGCCGACGACAAGGCAGGCATTGCCGAGATCATGACTGCTGTGGAGTATCTGCTGTCCCATCCTGAGGTGAAGCACGGTGTCATCAAGGTCGCATTTACGCCGGATGAGGAAGTCGGACAGGGTGTCGACCGGTTCGACGTGGCGAAGTTCGGCGCGAAGTACGCCTACACCCTCGACGGCGATGAACTCGGCAGTCTCGAATACGAGAACTTCAATGCCGCATCGGCAGAATTCGAGATCATTGGGAAAAGCATCCACCCTGGTGCTGCAAAAGGCATTATGAAGAATGCCGCCCTGATAGTGGCAGAACTGACGACGCTGTTCCCCTCCGATGAGACGCCTCGCTCGACTGAGAAGCGCGAAGGCTTCTTCCACCTGACCAGCATCAATGGCATGTGCGAGAAAGCTGGAGCCAAGTACATCATCCGCGACCATGACAAACAGCGCTTCGAGCAGCGGAAGAGTATGGTGCATGCTGTCTGCGACTTCCTGAACGCCAAGTATGGAGAGGACACGGTCACCGTTCACGTGCGCGACTCTTACTACAACATGCGCGAAATCATCGAGCAGAACATGATCCTCGTCGACATCGCCCGAGGCGTCATGGAAAAGCTGGACATCACTCCACTCGTCAAGCCTGTTCGCGGCGGAACCGACGGTTCGCGCCTGAGCTACATGGGGCTCCCCTGCCCCAACCTGTTCACCGGTGGCCGCAACTACCACGGCCCCTTCGAGTACATCGTCATCCAATCCATGGAGAAAGCTGTGCAGGTCATCGTGGGCATAGCAGAAGCGTTTGCAAGTCGATCAGCGACTGCGCCGTGACCTGAGTAACATCGTGCTCATGCGAAAGGGGCGCCTTATCAGGCGCCCCTTTCGCATCGTGCCTCCTGAACCTTAGTCAGATGCTCTTGCCGCGCAGCGCCGCCAGAACTCTGTCCGGCGTATACGGCGTGCGATGAAGGCGAATCCCCGTCGCATCGAAGATTGCATTGCCGATTGCAGGGATAGCACCGTTGATGCCGATCTCGGCCACCGACTTGGCGCCCCATGGCCCAGTCGGCTCATAGTTGTCGACGACGATGACCTCGGTCGGCGGCATGTCGCGGCGAGACAGAATCTTGTAGTCGAACAGCGAGGAATTGGTCATGTTGCCATGGGACCCAAAATGGTATTCCTCGGTCAGCGCAAATCCTATGCCATTTGCTACCGCTCCCATGATCTGCCCGCGTACCAAGTCGGGGTTGATAGAAACACCGCAGTCGACGGCTGCCACATACTTGATAACTTCGACCTTTCCCGTGAGCTCGTCCACTTCAATCTCCACAAAGTGTGCCGCAAAGGGCGGCGGAGAGTATGGGGACACGAACGACTGTGTCGTTGCAATCTGATGCTGATTGATTTCGTAGTACGCGCGATAGGCAACGTCAGACACAGAAACCTTCTTTCCACTCCGCACCGACACCACGTTTCCATCCTCCATACGATAGAAGGACAGGATAAGGTCCGGCTGATCATTGTCCCATTCAACCTTGGGCTCTGCAATGACAAGTTGCTGGTTCAGCTCCTCGCCCAGCATCTCGGCCGCAACTGAGAAAATCTGGTTGCGCACTGCTTTGGCCGCCTTGACGACGGCTCCACCCGAGACGAACGTGGTCGAGGAGGCATAGGCCCCGACATCGAACGGCGTCAGATCAGTGTCGCTGGAGAGAGCGCTGATCTTGTCCATCGTGACCCCCAGGACTTCAGCCGCCATCTGGGACAGAATGGTGTCGGAACCCGTGCCGATGTCCGTGGCACCCATGGTCAAGAAGTAGCTCCCGTCCTCGTTGAGCTTGATGGAAGCAGAAGCCATATCGATAAGCGGGATCCCAGAGCCCTGCATATGCATCGACATTCCGATGCCACGAACCTTGTGACCGTTGCGCGCGCGCTTGCCACGTTTCTCCGTCCAGCCGATTGCCTCAGCCCCGAGATCGAGAAGCGTCGGCAGCGAACTGCTTTTGATCGTCTGGGCAACTCCCTGACGGCCTTCGCCGAGAGCCTCGAAGATCGGCGAACCTTCTCCGACTCTGATCATGTTCATCTTGCGCAATTCGATGGGATCCATACCCAGTTTGGCGGCCAGATCGTCGATTGTACATTCCAGGGCAACGTATCCCTGGGTCGCTCCATACCCACGGTACGCCCCGGGGACGGGAAGGTTCGTATAGACTGCATCGCCGAAGAACCGGACGTCAGTCGCCTTGTTGTAGAGCGGCAGTGTCTTGCTGCCCGTGTTGGACATGACCGTGAGGCTGTGACTGCCATACGCCCCTGTGTTGCTGAGAACGTACATCTTGAGAGCTCTGAAGTGGCCCTGCTTGTCACAGCCGATGCTCATGTCGATCTTCATCGGGTGACGGGTCCTGGCGGAGACGAACTCCTCTTTGCGAGTCAGCTCGATCTCGCACGGAAGCCCCGTTTTGATGGTTCCGTAGGCCACAAGATCGTCGATGAGGATCTCCTGCTTGGTGCCATAACCACCTCCGATTCGGGGCTTGACGACACGCAACTTGCTCATGGGAATGTCAAGAACCCTCGAAACAATGCGGCGTGCGTGCCAGGGGACCTGTGTGCTCGAAACGATGACGACCTTCCCCAGGTCATCCGTATAAGCGAACGCCGTGTGCGTCTCCATCGGAGTGTGCTGAGCATAGTGCGTCTGGAACGTCTCAGAAATGGTCACCTCGGATTCCGCCAATGCCTTGTCGACGTCGCCAACGTTGATGTCCACGTGTGCAGCAACGTTGTGCGCCGCATCATAGGCACCCTTTGGATCCTCGGGATGCACGATCGGAGCTTCCGGCTTCATCGCATCGTCGGCGTCAAGAACAGCAGGCTCTTCCTTGAAGCTCACCTTGATAAGCCTGAGCGCCTGTTCTGCAATATCTATGGAATCCGCAAAAACAGCAGCCACACGGTCACCCACGAAGCGCACACGCTCCGTGAACATCTGGTTGTCGTAGGGCGAAGGCTCTGGCCAACCCTGTCCAGCCGTCGTGTAGAACGTACGCGGGGTATTCTTCCAAGTCAGTACGAAGCGAACACCAGGCAGTGCCTCTGCAGCACTGGTATCGATCGAGGTAATAACACCATTCGCGATCGAGCTGGTCAGAATCCTTCCATGCAGACGGTTCGGAAAATCACGTGCCGCGATATCGTCCGTGTACATTGGGGCTCCACTGGCCAGAGCGTAGCCATCAACCTTGTCGACGGACTTGCCGACTACATGCGTCGCCGGGTACGACCCTTCGGTCAGGTGACGGAAACCCTTTCTCTCGATGCTCATTTCTTGTCCCCTTTCCGGAGCTGCGCGGCGGCATCGAGTACTGCCTCAACCTGCTGTTCGTACCCAGTGCAGCGACAGTAGTTGCTGTCCATCGCCAACCG
>DASVKR010000012.1:0-6454 GCA_036385275.1 Candidatus Cryosericum sp.
CAAGAAGCATATCCTCACACAAGTCGAGGAAGAGGTCGAGTCTGTCTTCCTTTCCATGGGATTTGATATAGAAGAGGGTCCAGAAATCGAGCAGGAATACTACAATTTCGAGGCGCTCAACATCCCCGCGGACCACCCCGCACGCGACATGCAGGACACGTTCTATCTGGCGCCCGGCATACTTCTGCGTACACACACGTCGCCTATTCAGGTCCGGACGATGAAACGAGAGAATCCGCCCATACGGATGATCGCCACCGGCAGATGCTATCGCCGCGACGCGGTGGATGCAAGCCACACTCCCGTGTTCACGCAAGTCGAAGGCCTGGTCATCGACAAGGGCATCACGTTCGCAGATCTGAAGGGAGTACTCCAGGAATTCGTGAGAGGAGTATTCGGCTCATCCACCGACGTCAAGCTCCTTCCTTCATTCTTCCCATTTGTCGAACCGGGCGCTGAGACCGCAATCTCCTGTCCCATCTGCGGAGGCAAGGGCTGTCCAACCTGCAAGAACTCCGGATGGATCGAGATGGGCGGCTCAGGCATGGTCCACCAGAACGTACTGCGGGAGGTCGGATACGACACCAGCATCTACCAGGGATTTGCGTTTGGGTGGGGCATCGAGCGGATAGCCATGATCAAATACGGCATTCGTGACATTCGCATGTTCTACGACAACGACCTAGACTTCCTGAGTCAGTTCTGAGGTGACTGGATGAGAGTCAAACTGTCTGCGCTGCACGCCGCAATCGATTTTGACTACACTCCCGAGGAGTTGGTCACAAGACTAGGCGACGTCGGTATTGAAATTGAATCGACGGAGAGCACCGATGTCCTGTTCAGGGACGTCTTCGTTGCGCGGATCATGCGTACTGTGCCCCACCCGACACACGACAGGCTTCAGATCGTAGACCTCGACCTCGGTCCGCGTGGAACGACCAGTGTATGCACGGCCGCCACCAACGTGCGTGAGGGTGACATCATCCCGGTAGTAATTCCAGGTGGAAGGACTGCCGACGGCATGGATATCGCGACACGCATGTTCGGCACCGTGGAATCGTCCGGCATGCTGTGTTCCTGGAAAGAACTGGGACTCGACGGCGACCTCCTGTCCTCTGAAGAAAAAGAAGGTATTCTGCACCTGGGGTCAGGAGCGATTGTCGGGAGTCCCTTCGAGGAAGCATGGCCCGTAGGAGACACCGCCTTCGAGGTGAGCGTCACGCCTGACCGGGGCGATGCCCTGTCGGTTCTCGGATTGGCCCGGTGGATCGAAGTACTCAAGGCAAGACAAGCGGATCAGCCGTTCGACATGGGCGACATCAAGCTGGCGCTGCCCTCAGCCCTTCCACACGCACGAAACGATGGAGACTTGGCTGTGACCATCAACGACCAATCCCTGTGCAGTTCCTACATCGGTGTTCTGGTGCAGGACGTTGCCTCCGGCCCATCGAGTCACGCTTTCCGGACTCAGCTTTACCAGCTGTGCGTCCGCCCTGTCAGCAGGATTGTGGATATGACCAATCTCTGTCTGAAACAGTACGGACAGCCGACTCATGCGTTTGACTACGATCGCCTTCAGGAGCATCGCATCATCGTGCGGACGTCTCTGCCCGGCGAGACCATTGTCACACTGGACGGCGTGTTGCGCTCTCTCGAACCAGGCACGCTCGTCATCGCGGATGCTGCCGGTCCAGTGGCCGTCGCCGGCGTCATGGGCGGACAGGCATCCAGCGTCACGGCTGCGACGACCCGCATCGTCTTTGAGATCGCATACTTCGATCCGAGGGCAGTCGCACGCGCGAGCAGGCACCTCGGCATCAAGTCAGACGCAGCCTATCTCTATGAGCGTGGCACCGATCCAGGGCTCACTGTCAGCGCCGTCCCTTCGGTTCTGTCGGCACTCGTCCGCGAGCAGTGTCTCGGTTCCTACGTCTCACGTGTTGCTTCTGCTGGAATCCCTGTTCCTTCAAAGCGACCGCTGAGTCTCGACCTAGATCGGGTGAACGGCTACCTGGGTTCCAACCTCGACGCTGCAGACATGCAACGACTCTTCGGCTATGAAGGAATCGCGTCGAGGGTCAAGGGAACAACCCTGTCGGTGACACCGCCATCGTTCCGTGGCGACCTGACATCTTGGCCAGAATACGTCGAAGAGATCGTCAGAATGGAGGGCTATGACGAGTTCCCCTCACACGTACCGAACCTTGTCCTGCGCCGCGGTTCAGAGTCTCCCCTCAAGACCCTTTGCAAGCGGCTGCGTCAGATTCTCGTCGGAATCGGGCTCGTCGAGTCACGCACTGTCAGTTTTGTGCGTGAGAGCATGATATCCGAGATGGGCCTGCCTCTGGCACCGCTCCTGCTCAACCCGCTCACGGTCGACTGGGATGCTCTGCGCCCCACAATGGCTGTTGGCCTTGCAGGAGCCGCAGTGCGGAACCTGTCGCGAGGTCGCGAGGGCTTCGCCTCGTTCGAGATTGGCAAAACGTTCAGCGTTCGTGACCATTCGTTCGACGAGGAGACAAAGCTCGGCATTCTTCTTGCAGGCAAGTGGCAAGACTCGAACTGGACGACGCCCGCCGCCCCTGCCAGCATCTTTGTGCTCAAGGGTATCATGGAGTCAGTTCTTCGCGATCTACATGTGCGCTGTAACGTTGTGTCATCGGATAGTTCTCTCCTGGAGACTGGTGCCAGCTTCCTGGTTTCCTCGGAAACCACCGCACTGGGCACGCTCGGCATTCTCAGGCACGACGTCGGTGCCCTGCTAGGTCTGGAACGGGACATATTCTACGCCGAATTTTCTGTCGATGCACTGCTGAAGAGCATCCCAGCTATCACCTTCAAGGAGTTTTCCAGGTTCCCGTCGATCCGGCGTGACATCGCTGTCCTCGTGGACAGTAGCATGACGGCCGGTCAGTTGCAGGCGATCGTTGCTGAACATGGTGGCCCCCTGCTCAAGGCAATCATCGTGTTCGACAATTTTCAGGGGGGCAGTCTACCGGCAGGCAAGAAGAGCGTGGGCTTCTCGATGGAGTTTTCCTCACCCGATCGAACACTGTTGGGCGAGGAGGTCGATGTCCTTGTCAACTCCGTCGAGGCCGCCCTCGCAACTCATGTAGGGGGGATACTACGAAGAACCCGGGTATAGAGGCTCAGCAGGCGATTCGCGAATACACGTACGGCAAAGTCGGCTTCGACCGTATTCAGGAGACCTTGGCATCACAGGCCGAGTCGGCGCTGGGTGTCGAAGAAGCACGCAGACTCGCTCCGCTCGATAGCATTGACGCCATCAGGGCAGCCCAGACCGAGACCGATGAAGCGTCTTCGTATCTGGAGCGGTTCGGCGATCTGACCCTCAGCAATCTCCTCGACGTAAGGGCCGAACTGGACAAGGCCAAGGTCCGTCTGCAGCTCTCCGGACAGGAAGTGTGGAGGGTTTGCGTCGTTCTGAACGAGCTGTCTCGTGTGCGAAAGGCGTTCGTGACGATCAAGGACCTCTATCCCGCACTGTTCAGCATTTCCCAGGACGTCAAGCCGTTTTCTTCTCTGGCACAAGAGATACAGCGATGCGTCAATCAGGATGGAGACGTCCTCGACGACGCATCGATCAATATCGCAGCCATCCGTCGTGAGAAAATCGAACTGCAGAAAACCATCAACAAGGTGCTCCAGGATATCCTCGGGAGCGAAACCTATGGCCGTGCCGTTCAAGACCGCATCGTAACGATGCGGAACGACAGGTACGTGATCCCGGTGAAACGAGAGTTCAAGGATGCAATTCAGTCGGTTGTCCACGACCAGTCCGACAGTGGCATGACCCTGTTTGTCGAGCCCACTCGCGTGATCGACCTCAACAACCGGCTGCAGATCCTGCAGTCCGATGAGAAGAAGGAGATATCACGCATCCTCCTCTACCTGACAGACCTCATCGCAAAAGCCGCCCCAGATGTCGAGAAATCGCTGAACGTGGCGGGTCACCTCGACTTCAGTCTAGCCAAGGGACGCCTGGCTCGATCGTGGAATGGCAGCAAGCCGTCGGTAAGCCCCAACCTGGAAACCAACCTACGCAACGTCCGCAACCCATTTGTCGCAGACTGCGTTCCGGTCTCTTTCTCCATTGGCAAGGACTACTTCATGGTGGTCATCACCGGCCCGAACACGGGCGGTAAGACTGTTGCCCTGAAGACCCTCGGCCTTACGGTCCTCGTCAGCAAAGCGGGTCTATTCATCCCCGCTTCGGACGGATGCACGGTTGGCCTCTATGACGAGGTTTTTGTCGACATCGGCGACGAACAGAGTATCGAACAGAGTCTGTCGACGTTCTCGGCGCATACATCGAACATCGTCCGTATCCTCGGACAGACCACCCGGTACTCACTTGTCCTGCTGGATGAACTCGGTGTTGGCACCGATCCCGAGGAGGGCTCCGCCATCGCAACCGGCATCGTCGACTTCCTGTACCAGAAGCGAGTCACGACGGTCATCACGACGCACTATAGCAGCCTGAAGCTCCTCGCGTACCGGTATGACCAGGTACGGAACGCTTCCGTCGGATTCAACGTCGAAACGCTTCGGCCGACCTACGAGCTCATCCTTGGCTCCCCGGGCGAAAGCCATGCGTTCACCATATGTGAGAGACTGGGACTCCCCGAAGCTGTGCTTGCGCTCGCCCACGATGAGCTGAGCAACGAGCACAAGGCGACCACCGAGTTGATGAGCCGCATCGTGACTGATTCCCAGGAGATCAGCCACACCAAGGAAAGCCTGAGCGTGAACCAGCAGGAACTCGAGAAGCTGCGGGATGATTACGAGGGAAAACTCGCTGTGCTCGAAGCAAGCGAGAAACAGGAACTTAAAGCAGCCCATGCTGAGGCTCAACGTATCGTCGACGAAGTCAGCAAGCGTATGGATGATCTGATGAAACAATATCAGGACAGCCTCAAGAACCAGCCACAGGCAGCCCGCGATGCCAAGCGGGAGGTCGAAGCAACACGCGAGGAGCTCGTCCAGAAAGCGGAGCCGTATGAAGAAAAGCCCCCATTCACGCCCGTCGAAGAAATCGTGCCGGGTGATCTGGTCATCATTACGTCGGTCAACAAACAGGCCATCGTCATCGACGTCATGAAGGACAAGCGCAAGCTCGTTCTCCAGTCGGGTTCCATGCGCACGACGGTGCCTGAAGCACAAGTGCGCAAGCTGACGGAACCCGAGCTCAACTCCTATCAGAACCGCGCCATGCAGTACAGTGGAGCGCGTGAACCGACACTGCCGTTCGTCCCCATGAAGATCGACCTGCATGGAAGCCGTGTCGACGAGGCGCTCGAGAAACTCGACAAGTACATCGACGTCGCTTACCTGTCAGGCCTTTCATTCGTCTACATCTGCCACGGCAAGGGTTCGGGCATCCTGCGAAAGCAGATCCATGAATTCCTCAAGACCCTGCCAAGTATTGATCACTTCAGCTTTTCGAGCCCTGAAGAGGGTGGCGATGGGGTGACAATTGCCTACTTCAAATAGAAAGGAACCATTTGAAAAACGAACAGGAACTCGTCTTCTTCGATCTCGAAACAACAGGCCTCGATCAGGCTTCCGATCAAATCATCGAGATTGGTGCCGTCAAGGTACGTGGAGGCAAGGAGGTTGAACGATTTGAGCAGTTTTGCCGCCTGAAGGAAGGGGCGCGTCTGCCCGAATTCATCTCTGCCCTCACAGGGATAACTCCTCTTGACCTCGAACCGGCAGAATCCGTAGATCAGGTTGTCGACCAGTTCCTGCAATTTGCGGGTGGCAGTCCTTTGCTGGCGCACAACTCCAACTTCGATGAAGGTTTCCTGCGCAGAGCACTGCACGGTCAGCTCGCGAATCCTGTGTTTGACACCCTGGAACTCGCACGCATCTTCTTTCCAGACTTGCAGAGCCATAGTCTTGTTGCGTTGGTCGACTCGCTCGAAATCAAGAAGGAGGAAGCTCACAGGGCCCTCGGAGACAGTCTCTCCTTGTTTCGCTTCTACCGAAAACTGAAGGATAAGATCGCGCAGTCTGCACTCCCCGATGCCATCATTCAGCGAATCCAGATTCTCTATCCGGTCGTGGCAGACCTGGGGTTGCTGGACACTGGCGATACCAGAGCGACGGTTCAGCCATCTGAGATGGCAGGCCTGGAAGCTGTTCTGACGGACCTCGATCTTTCCCGTCTGCCGCACCTGAAGGCTCTGAAGTCAGGCGTTGCCAGTGACACGGTCTCTCCAGAGATGGCGTTGCTGACTTCCGGCCGCGATGTTCTCCTGCAATGTGAACCCCAGTCACTTCGAGCCCGATACCTTGGGGATATCCAGGCATCCGCACGCCCCGGCGCCGTGCTGCTGCGCGCGCCTGCAGCCATGGAACCGCTCTTGGAAGACGCACGCCCTGGAGACGCGCGACCGCTCTGGATATCGCAGGAGAGCCCCAACAACCT
>DASVKR010000013.1:0-6838 GCA_036385275.1 Candidatus Cryosericum sp.
GGGGACGCTTTCGGGTGGTGAACAGCAGATGCTGGCCATCGGGCGTGGACTCATCTCCAAACCCCGCGTCCTGTTGCTCGACGAACCATCTTTAGGACTTGCCCCCATCATCGTCCAGGAGATCTTCCGGGTCATCCGACAGATCCACGAGGAAGAGGGTGTCTCCATTCTTCTGGTGGAACAGAACGCCCGCAAAGCGCTGGGTGTCGCACGTTATGGCTATATCCTGGAACTCGGCAAGGTCGCCATCGAGGGCAACGCCTGCGATCTCAAGGACGACGAGCGTGTCCGCGCCGCCTACCTTGGGGGCTCCAAAGTCAATTGCTGACCTGAACCAGCGTTCCTCCTCTCCGGGGTCCGGTGTGTGCCGGGCCCCATTGCCTGTACAACAGACTCGAGGATACACCGCAGACGCAGACAGCCGGTACCGATGCACCACCTTGAACAACGTGTTGATTGACATACCATGTGAATGGATTCACAGCCAACCGGGAGGTAGAAGGTGAAGACCATCGAGGAAATGCGACAGGCACACAAGGCCCTGGCGACGTATTCATTTACGCCGGGAGGTGTGCACGCCGGCTATACCGATCGGCGACTGTACGTCGACTTGACCACAAACACCATCGAGGAACGCGCCATCGAGCCCATGGTACGAGAGAAGTTCACGGGCGGGCGTGGTTATGGCATGTACTATCTGTGGCAGGCCGTCAAACCTGCGACGCACTGGAATGATCCTGAGAACGAACTCATCTTCACGGCGGGACCCCTGACCGGCCTGACGCAGTATCCTGGCTCCGGCAAGACGCACTCCGTTACCATCTCGCCTGAGACCGGTGTTCCTGTCGACAACAATGGTGGCGGCTTCTTTGCCCCCTTCATGAAGTTTTCCGGCTTTGACTGCATCGAGATTCAGGGCAAGGCCACTGGGAACGTCATGCTTGTCATCGATGGCAACAAGGGCGTGGTCACTATCGAAACAGCGCCAGATGAACCGACCAACAGCTACGACCTGCCAGAGGTCCTGCACGCCATGTACGCTGATGGTGATGACGACCGTAAGAATGTCAGTGTGGCCACCTCTGGCGAGGGTGCCGACCACTCGCTGCTGGGTCTCATCAATCTTAGCTACTGGGACGCCAAACGGAAACATACCCGCATAAAGCAGCTCGCTCGCGGCGGACCCGGCACCGTCTTCAGGGACAAGGGGCTCAGGGCTGTCGTCATCCATTTCAGTGGGACGACGCCAATGCTCAACTGCCCGATCGACATGGAGCCCATCAAGCTCGCCGGCGGGCGCATGAACAAGGAGATCCTCACCCTCGACCATACGCACAACCGCATGCGCGAGATCGGTACCGGCAACGCCGTCGAGATTCTCGACAAATGCGACGTGCTGCCCGTCATGAACTACAAGTTCGGGTCTGACCCACGGACAGAGAAGATCAAGGGCGACGTCTGGCTCGGGATGATCACCCAGGGTATGCCGGACGGCTGCTGGCTCGGCTGCTCCATGTCGTGTGCTCACGGCGTGGACAACTTCGAACTGCTCACCGGCCCCCTCAAAGGACAAAAGGTCCTGGTAGACGGCCCGGAGTATGAAACGATCGGCGGCCTGGGCTCGAACACCGGCAGCTTCGACCCTCACTTCGTCCTGGAGGCCAACTTCTACTGCGACTACTACGGCATCGACCTCGTCGCCGTGGCGACGCTGCTTGCCTTCCTGATGGAGTGCTATGAGAACGGCATTCTCACGAAGGAGATCACCGGCGGCCTCGACCTGCACTTCGGCAGCGACATAGACGCGCTGGAGCTCATCCACCAGATCGGCGAGGGTCGTAGCTTCGGCAAGATCGCCGGGCTTGGCATCCACCGCCTGAAGAAACTGTTCATCGACGAGTACCATGCCGACGCTCAGTTCGTAAACGACATCGGCATGGAAGTCAAGGGTATGGAAGTGTCCGAGTACAACAGCAAAGACTCGCTGGCACAGCAGGGCGGGTACGCCATGGCGTCCAAGGGACCACAGCACGACGAGGCGTGGCTCATCTTCATGGACCAGGTCAAGGGCCAGCTTCCTACGTTTGCGGACAAGGCCGAGGCCCTGTCCTTCTTCCCGCTCTTCCGCACCTGGTTCTCGCTCATGGGACTGTGCAAGCTGCCCTGGAACGACTCGGAGCCCAAGGATAACCGCGACCACTACACCGGCATCGAGGCCGCCAGGATCCCCGAGCACATCGACAACTACCTGCTGCTCTACAGGGGTGTAACCGGCCACGCCCTCGACCTCGATGGCCTGCTTGCCCAGAGCAAGCGTGTGTATGACTTCCAGCGCCTGTTCAACCTGCGCATGGGACAGGGGACGCGCAAAGACGACTGGATGCCCTATCGTGGCATGGGTCCTGTCACCGAGGAAGAATACCTGTCCCGTCAGGAACGGTATGACAAGCAGCTGGTTGAAGCTGTTAAGGTGGACATCACGGGCATGAGCCTGCAACAGAAGATGGCAGCCCTGCGCGAGTACCGCGAGGCACAGTACCGCCAGCTTCAGGACGCGGTATATGCACGGCGAGGCTGGGATGCCGACGGAGTCCCCACGCTCGAGACAGTGAAGGGGGAAGGCATGGACTTCCCCGAACTCGTCGACCTCATCGAGAAGCACACACAGAAAGCATAATCTTCAGCAACATCTGCCACATCAGAAAGCCCGGTCTCATCGAGGCCGGGCTTCTTGCTGATCCAAATTGGGTGTCCTGCGGACGGTTACAGAACCCAGTTGAAGAAATACCCTACGATGAGAATACCGACTCCAACGACACCGATGAATGTTGCAAGCAGCCTTGGCTTGAGAACGCGGCGCAGGATAATCATCTCTGGCATGGAGAGTCCGGTGACAGCCATCATGAAAGCTAGCGTCGTCCCAAGAGGCAGACCCTTGGCAAAGAGTGCCTGCACAACTGGAATGACGCCCTCGGCATTCGAATACAGCGGGATACCAATCAATACGGCGATGAGAACCGCAAAGGGATTGTCACGGCCCGCGTATCTGGCCAGGAAGTTCTCGGGAGCGTACCCGTGGATGAATGCACCGATGGCGACGCCGACCGCCACCCATGGAGCCACTCTGCGGAAGATCTCACCTACGTATCTCCAGCTGGCGACGACGCGGTCCTTGAAGGTCATGGGAGCATCCCCCGGAGCAGCGCCGACCTTGATCTTGTAGACATAATCCTCAACATACTTCTCCATGTGAAGCCGAGTGATGATGATACCCGACACAATCGCGATAAGGAGCCCCACCCCCACATAGAGCAAGGCGACCCTGGCTCCAAACAGCCCCCAGAGCAATACCATTGCGACCTCGTTGATCATGGGGCTTGCCACCAGAAACGAGAAAGTCACGCCGAGCGGTACGCCGGACTCCACGAATCCGATGAACATCGGAATGGCCGAGCACGTGCAGAAGGGTGTGAGAATGCCCAGAGAAGCAGCAAGGATGTTGTCGACGAATTGATGCCGATGGGTCAGCAACTTCTTGATCTTCTCGGCGGGAATCCAGGTTCTCAGCATCGCGACCACAAACACGATAACGACGAGGAGCAGATAAATCTTGGGGATGTCATACACGAAGAAGTGAATGGCTTCGGTTATCAGGCGCCCCTTTGGCAGGCGCAGAAGCGTATAGGTAAACCAGTCAGCAAACAGCGTCAACATAGCAACCTCCGTTGATATATAAGCTCTCAAAAAAGGGCGGTCGCCCGCCCTCCTGCTGCCCCGTCAGGCGCTCGCGCCGACGATGGCTTTCTTTGCTTCCTCAGGTGACAACACTCTGCCTACGGACACGACTTTGCCATCGATCACGAGAGCCGGCATGGCCATGACACCATACGCCATGATCTGCTGCATGTCAGTTACGTCCACGACCTCAGCGTCCTTGCCAAGAATTTCCAGCGCCTTGCGGATATTAGCCTCAAGCCCGTGGCAGCGCGTGCAGCCAGAACCCAGAATTTCGATTCGCATGATTCCTCCTAGTTTGACAGTAGTTCTTCCGCGGTGAGCATCAGTTCGTGAATACGATCTTCGACTCGTGAGTAGTGTACGAATTGACCTTCCTTGCGAGCAGTAACAAGCCCTGCTTCACGCAGTACCCTCAAGTGATGCGAGACCAGGTTCTGCGGGATGCCCAGCGAACGCTCGATCTCGCAGACGCACAGTTCTCCGCTCCGTAGCAGCCTGATGATCTTGATGCGCTGCGGCTCCAGCAGGACAGACACGAACTTCGCCTGCTCCTCGCAATCAGAGTTCCAGTCGGCAACGATATTCTGTGTCCCACAGGCAGGCACGCGTTCATCCATGTCACAACTCCCATTGATTCAATCTACATTGATATGTTATATGGAGATATTGCTTTGTCAAGACCCAGACACTGGATGATGCGAATCTCCCGAAATCGACGCAGATCGCCAGGTTTGTGGAACCCCCTTGACAGACTCTTACTCGTCGCTATTCTGTATCGTATATGACCGATATAGTTGATGCAATAATCATAGCACGAGCACTGGGCGACACGACACGTGCCCGCATTGTCGCGTTGCTCCAACGCCGGGGCCTGTGCGTCTGTGAGCTGACAAAAGTACTCGATCAGTCACAGGCCAACATCTCTGGCCACCTCAAATTGCTGCTGTCCAGCGGTATTGTCACGTCCAACCGGCGCAGCTATTGGACCCACTACGCAGTGGCCGGCAACCTGCCAACAGACATCTCCCATTTCCTCACTGCCATCATACGGCAGGCGACTGCACAGTATCCGGGAGATGTGCTCGCATTGGAGCACCTTCCTCGTGACGTCTGCGCGTTGAAACAGCAGGAGAGGCGAAATGCCAGGGAGGGCAAGCAGAAACTGAAATAGCACTATTCAACACACGGCAGCGCTTTCAACACTCAACAACATCCTGCATCAACGGAGGTCGAAATGGAACGCAAGGCTGGGCTGGGCATCTTTCAGAAGTACCTGAGTCTATGGGTGGCGGCTTGCATGGTCGCTGGCGTCATCCTGGGCCGACTTCTGCCAGGGGTGGTCAGCGCCCTCGACAAGCTGACCGTGTACAACATCTCTCTGCCGGTAGCCGTCCTCATCTGGCTCATGATCTATCCCATGATGCTGCAGATCGACTTCGGCAGCATCATGCGCGTCGGCAGGAACCCAAAGGGTCTGCTGATCACGCTTATCGTCAACTGGGCCATCAAGCCATTCACGATGTTCGCGCTGGCGCTCCTGTTCTTCAAGGGAGCCTATGGCCGCATCCTCACGCCTGACCAGATCCAGCAGTACATCGCAGGTGCCGTACTGCTGGGCGCAGCGCCTTGCACCGCCATGGTCTTCGTGTGGAGCTACCTCTCAGGTGGCGACGCTGCTCATACGCTCGTTCAGGTCGCTGTCAACGACCTGGTCATCCTCGTCCTGTTCGTCCCCATCGTCGCACTGCTGCTGGGCGTCGGCAACATCAAGGTCCCCTATGCCACACTGTTCCTGTCCGTCGGCCTCTTTGTCGTCGTTCCCCTTGTCGGCGGAGCCCTTACAAGAAGCCTGCTCATCCGGCGTCGCGGCAAGACATGGTACGACACGGTCTTCCTTCCGAAGTGGAACCCTGTCACCGTCATCGCTCTGATGGCGACATTGCTCGTCATTTTCTCCTTCCAGGGAAAGACTATTGCGACCAACTGGGTCAACATCCTACTGATAGCCATTCCTCTCATCCTGCAGACATACCTCATCTTTGCCATCGGGTATGGCATGTGCAAGGTTGTCAAGGTTCCCTACCGTATCGCCGCCCCAGCGGCCATGATCGGAGCCAGCAACTTCTTCGAGCTGGCCGTCGCCGTCGCGATCTCCCTGTGGGGCATCAACTCCGGCGCCGCGCTTGCTACGACCGTCGGCGTGCTGACCGAGGTGCCGGTCATGCTGACGCTTGTTTCCATCGCGAAGAAGACCCGGCGCTGGTTCCCGGACCCTCGCACCAGCGACGAATGCCGCGAAGGTGTGGTCTGCCCTACCGAATTCAAAGAAACCTAGCACTGTTCATCCCAATCATCAGACGGCCCCCTTCCTGACTGGGAAGGGGGCATCACTCCGGAGGTACAATGAGTTATCCCAACAAGAAGAAGACATCAAGTCCTGCTCCCAACAAAGGCCGATCAAGAACGGTCCTGCGAGTCGTTCTCGTTGCGTTTGTCGTAATCGCCGTTGCCGTGTTGATTGTGCGCGAGGTTCGAAACAGGGCGGCACTGGCGTCCAACGGTGTATACTGCCCTCCAACGACCGTCGGTACTCCGTCCACTTCATCCCCATCGGTTCCAGGAACTGTCCCGGTAACAGATGAGACAAGCCTGCCCACCAATGGCGTAGTCGCCTACGATTTTCGCAATACTCAGCGCTGCCCATCATGCATCACAATCGAGGACTGGACATCCGGTGTGCTCAAGACAGAATTCGCTGCGCAGCTCGCAGATGGAACGCTGATATGGCGCCCTCTTGATGTCCAGCAACCGGCGAACGCCCACTTCATCCAGGATTACCAGCTGACCAGCATTTCCGTTGTCCTCGTACGATACACGAACGGCAAGCCGGGCAAATGGGAAAACCTGCAGAAGGTTTGGCAGCTTCTGGGTGATCAGAAAGCATTTGAGGACTATATCAAGTCATCGACCCGTTCGTTCCTGGATTCCAAAGAGTGAACGGCATCCTTGCAGCCGCAGGAGCGGCTCTCTGGTTTGGCATCCTGACGTCCATCAGCCCATGCCCTCTCGCAACCAACCTGACAGCTATCTCCTACATGGC
>DASVKR010000014.1:0-4535 GCA_036385275.1 Candidatus Cryosericum sp.
AGGCGCCGGCGGCATCCTGTACGGCACGACCTATGGCATGCTGGCATCCCCGTTCCTGGGCATATGGCCGGGCTTGAAAGCGTTCATCGCCGCGGTTCTTGGCGGCATCGGCAACATCCCTGGCGCCGTACTCGGCGCATACATTATGGGCATCTCGGAGGCATTTGCGACGTCCGTCAACTCCAACCTGGGGTACGGCATCGCGTTCGCCATCCTTATCGGCATCCTGCTTATTCGACCAAGCGGCTTGCTGGGCAAGTTCATGCCGGAGAAGGTCTGACATGCCCTTTCTCCGTGCACACCGCACGATGGCCACAGTCATTGCATTCGTGCTGGCCTATGTCATCATCAAGGTCCTGAGCATCCTGCCCCTCAACAACGGAGACCCCCTCCTGAACGCGTATTATATCCAGCTCATCATGCTGGTCGGCATCAACGTTGTCATGACTGTCAGCCTGGGTATGGTGAACGGTTTCACCGGCCAGTTCTCCATCGGACACGCTGGTTTCATGGCTGTCGGCGCCTATACGTCAGCCATGATTACGACGGTTTGGTTGCATACGAGCACAGCAAATCCGTGGGTCGGTTATCCTGTCTTCATTGTCGCAATTCTTGCAGGGGGATTGATGGCTGCCGGAGCAGGCTATCTTGTCGGCGCGCCGTCGCTCCGTCTCAAGGGTGACTACCTGGCTATCGTGACGCTATCCGCCAATGAACTCATCCGAACGGTCATCCGTGTCACTGACGTCCTGGGTGGTCCCCGTGGCCTGGGTGGCATTCCCAAGTTCACGACGCTGGAGGTCGTCTTCGTGTTCGCAATCGTGAGCGTCGTTCTCATGCGCAACTACTTGTTCTCGTCGCATGGACGCTCCATGAAGGCGATCCGCGACTCGGAGATCGCCGCCGAAGCCACTGGTATCAACACGACAAAGCAGAAGGTGTTTGTGTTCGTCTTCTCAGCCTTCTTCGCTGGAGTCTCGGGCGGTGTTTTCGCGCACCTGCTCCAGTTCATCCACCCGGACAACTTCAGTTTCGTGAAGTCGCTGGAGTATCTTATCTACCTGTATGTCGGCGGTGCCACATCAATCAGCGGCGCCATAGTCGGTCCGGCTATCTTCACACTCCTGCCCGAACTAATGCGCAGCCTGCAGTCATGGCGTATGGTCATCTACCCGTTGATCCTCATCCTGACCATGATCTTCCGGACGGAAGGCATCATGGGCCTCAAGGAATTCAACTTCATCCTCATTCCCCAGCGTCAGAGAAAGGGGGTGAGCGCATAATGGCTCTCCTCGACATTCAACATCTCACACAGTTCTTTGGCGGCCTGCGCGCCGTTTCCGACTTCAACATCCAGCTGGAGCACGGCGAGATCGTCGGTCTCATTGGACCCAACGGCGCTGGCAAGACGACTGTCTTCAATTTGATCACCGGTGTCTATACGCCGACCAAGGGTACCATCGTTTTCGACGGACAGAACATTGTGGGCAAGAAAACCTACCAGATCACCCAGGCAGGGATCGCCCGCACGTTCCAGAATATCCGCCTGTTCAGCAAGTCCAGTGTTATCGACAACATCAAGATTGCCTATCACTTCCGTATGTCGTACAGCAACACTGATGCATTCCTGCACACACGCAAGTACTGGCAAGGCGAGCAACTTGTCGACGACTACGCCATCGACCTTCTGCGCCTGTTCCACCTTGAGGGACATGCCGACGACCTCTCGGGTTCCCTTCCTTATGGGGCCCAGCGCCGGCTGGAAATCGCGCGCGCGCTTGCTACCAAACCCAAGGTCCTCATCCTGGACGAGCCCGCAGCCGGCATGAACCCGGCAGAGGCAGACGAATTGATGGAAATGATCCACTGGCTGCGCGACAAGTTCGACCTGACTATTCTACTCATCGAGCACCAGATGAGGGTGGTCATGGGCGTGTGCGAACGAATCAAGGTCATGGACTTCGGCGAGACCATCTGCGAAGGCGTGCCCGAGTACATCCGCAACGACCCCCGGGTCATCGAAGCATATCTTGGAAAGGGGGCCTGACATGCTGCTCGAAGTCAAGAACATCGACGTTTTCTATGGCTCCATCCATGCGCTGAAGGGCGTCTCCTTCAGCGTAGAAAAAGGCGAAATCGTCTCGATCATCGGCGCCAATGGCGCTGGCAAGTCGACGACGCTACGTGCCATCTCCGGCATTCTGCGTGCAACGTCTGGCAGCATCATTTATGACGGACACGATATCACGCACACACCGCCGCATCTCATCGCGCGCATGGGTATCTCCCACGTCCCCGAAGGCCGTGGCATCTTTGGCAACCTCACCGTACAGGAAAACCTGGACGTGGCGCTGTCGTCGGTCAAAGACAAGAAGACGGCCGGACCCAACCAGGACAAGGTATTCTCGCTGTTCCCGCGTCTCAAGGAGCGCAGACGGCAGATCTCCGGCACACTGTCTGGCGGCGAGCAACAGATGCTGGCTGTCGGCCGGGGTCTCATGCAGAACAACCCGTTCATGCTGCTCGACGAACCCTCGATGGGCCTGTCGCCCGTGCTGACCGAGGAGATTTTCGGCGTCATCACTGAGATCAACGGACTTGGCAAGACCGTTTTGCTCGTTGAGCAGAATGCTTTCAAGGCACTGTCTATCGCTCACCGCGCATACGTGCTGGAAACGGGTTCCCTGGTACTGTCAGGAACGGCCAAGGAACTGCGCGACAACCCGGACGTGAAGAGAGCCTATCTCGGCGGCTAGCCTCCCCGCCGTTCCTCCTTCTCAGCGTTTCCGGGCAATGGGGATAACCCCACTGCCCGGAACGTCGTTTCAGCGGTCACGACCCCAGGGGCAGCCCGCTACTGCTGGCGCTCGAGCTCCGGCGTGTACGAACCGGTCCGTGCCGCGCTATTGCACTTGCTTCGATGATAGAAGGCCGCCTGCGCCGCCGCCACGTTTGCCTGCTCACCGTGCCAGATGGTGAGTGCGGGCTCCTGCAGTGCCCGTCCGTACGAGTAGCTCAGTTCCCACGGGTGCGGTCCCAGCTTGTTCATCGCATTGAGATGAGCGGTCGCCAGTTCGGACGACTGCCCGCCCGAAAGGAAGACGATGCCCGGGACGGCGGCAGAGACGGTACGGCGCAGTGTTCGCACGGTCGCCTCGGCCACGTCCTGGACCCCCGCCTGGTGGGAGCAGGACTTGCCAGAGATCGTCATGCTCGGCTTGAGCAGCATGCCCTCGAGCAGGACTCCTTGCCGGGCAAGCTCCTTGAAGACGGACCTCAGGACGCTCGAGGTGACAAACTCGCACCGCTCCTGGTCATGATCGCCGTCCATGAGGACCTCGGGTTCGACGATCGGAACAAGTCCAGCTTCCTGTGCCAGGGCCGCATAGCGTGCAAGGTCCTCAGCATTGGCACTGACACATGCCTTGCTGGGAATGCCGGCACCGATGGTGATGACGGCACGCCACTTGGTGAACCGCGCGCCCAGCGACCGGTACTCGGCCAGCCGTTCACGGAGTCCATCCAGCCCTTGTGTAACCTTCTCGCCGGGGTGAAGCGCCAGCTCAACCGTTCCCGTGTCGACCTTGATACCGGGGATGACAGCCTTCTCGGCCAGCAGCCTGGGAAAAAGTGTTCCACCCAGAGACTCCTGGCGAATCGTTTCGTCATACAGGATGACGCCCGAGATGAATTCCTCCATACCGGGTGTCGTGAACAGCATATCCCGATAAGCGCGATGCGTCTCGGCAGTCGACGGCACGCCCAGCTTCGCAAACCTCTTGCCGATGGTTCCAACACTCTCGTCGGCCGCCAGGATTCCCTTGTGCGGCGCCACCAGAGCTCTTGCTGTCTCCTTCAACTCACGTTCGTACAACATATCATCCTCCTTGTCTGCAGGTCGCCCTTGAAAACGCAACACATGCGCATCTACTACGTGGTCACTCGCCTGAATCGTCCGACTCGTCCATGTCCTCGTCTGTTTCGTCGAGGTCGGCAGCGCGACTGCGATAGTCCTCCGCCAGTTCCTTGTTTCCAGCTTCTTCGTATGACTCGCTCATTTCCCAGAACAACTGCTGTCGAAGCTCCAGATCAGGTTCGTCGGCTTCAAGGTCCAGCGCCTGCTGGAACAGGACGACAGCCTGCTCATGGTTCCCGTCGAGCGCGCTCGCGTCGCCGATCGTCTGCAGTGCACGCGCCTGAAAAAGCTTATCGTGCAGAGCCTTGCCAAGAGCACCGCCCTTTTCCGCCAGCTCACGTGCCTTGGCTGCGTCTTTCTGGGCGACCGCCACCTGGCTCATGATGAGAAGAGCGTCGGTTTCGAGATCCTTGTTGCCCATGCCCTTCGACGTGGCGCAGGCGACCTGGAAGTAATGCATCGCGTTGTCCCACTCCTCCATCTCCGTATACATGCCACCGAGGTCACTCGCATAATGCAGCGTGAGCTCGGGATCGGCAGGCAGATCCTTGGCCAGGGCTTCAGCCTTCAGCGAGAAGCTGATGCCCTTCTCCATCTCGTCGAGCATACCGTACAGGGG
>DASVKR010000015.1:0-7704 GCA_036385275.1 Candidatus Cryosericum sp.
TGACACCTCTAGTTCCTTCTGGATTCCTGTCGCCGCTTCAACTGGCGGTTTCAGAAGGATACTGCGTTCCCCATCGTCGAACGGAACCGGAGCGTTATCCGGCTGGTACGTCCGCGGACTGGCCTCGGGGCTGTGCCACAGACGATGACCGCCAAAGGTATGCCATGTGTCGCCGCCTGTGATCCCATCCTCGTCGCGAACTTCACACAGAACGTTGTCTTTGCCCTCGAACCCATACCGTACCACGCGTGGTCCGACGTCAGTCGTCACGACCAAGTCCACTGTCCCGTTACTGAGCCGCCGGCTATGGGGCCAGCCGCGGAATGCCACCTGTTCAGCCATCGTTTCCTCCATCACCATCAAAAAATCCACACATACCGCCACTGTCAGCCGGTTACACCTGCCACTTTGCGCCGACGCATGTCAGCACTGCTTCGTGTTTGTAGCGCTCACCGGCGCATCATTCCTCATATGCCCAAGGTACATGACACATCTCTGTTCCCAGTGTATGCCTGCTGGGCAGGCGTGCAAGGAGCGCAGCCGCCAGATGGGCCAGGGTCATCCGTCATTACTTGAACACTGCATCTGATGCTCGTCTGAAACGATTGTGATGATACTGTGAACAATCCGTGTCGGAGAATCCGCTTGGACTTCGTTATCTGGGTAGAGGTATCCAAGTTGTCTCGTGAGAAAGCGTAGGGAGACAGGAAACGGGAGGTGAGGACGGCAGGAAGCCGGGGCACGGATCAAACTTGTGGTTTGTGGAGAGCCATCTATGCTGTCGGTACAAAGGAGGCAACATGAAGAAGTCGGCAGCAGGCAACATAACGGTGAACGTCTACGCTGCATATTTCATGTCTATGCCCGTTGGTGGCTGGGCCAAGGTAGAGATCATCACGTCTGCAGGAACGATCATAACGGATTATGTCGTGAGCCAGACCATTGTGAACAAGGACTACAGCATCTACGTCTCCGGAGACACCTACGTTCGTATTCAGGTCACATTCTTTGATGGCAACACGAGATTCAGTTCGTGTTTCACCAACCCAACCTTCATCGATTTCACGCCATACAACCAGTAGCAGTAGCCGAAGTCGCCTGGGAGGGAAACCCCCTCCCAGGCGACGTGTGCAATGAGAGTAGAGGGATGGGATGATATGGAGGAACACTCGAAGTGTTGGCTCAACTAGTTTGTTCTCATGCCACCGTGTTCAGTCCCCGCCGCTGTCGGTTGTTCTTTCTCCGCAGAGACTGACTCAGAATGAACATCTGAGTTTCCTGATTGAGGGTGCACATCTGACATCGGACACGAAAGGGAGGGGATGCAGTGAGCAGACAACAATTCTGGATGAAAGCTCTTGTCGTATATACCTTGGTCATCTGCATGGGTCCTTTGTTTGCATACGCCGAGTTCCGGTCGTGCGGCGGAGATGCCTTCTCGGCAGTCGCCCTCTCACTCCCGGGAACCCAGAGCAGCCAGTGGTCCCCGCCATCCGTCATGACATGGCAGCAATCCATGCGATGGGGCGCTCCTGACACCTACGACGAGATTGCGCGATTCACTCTCACGTTCTCGTACGGCAGGAAGTCAACTGCCGTTCCGGATCAGCTACCGTCCACCTTCATAGACCCCTCTGTTGCCTCTGGTGCCATTTGGTACACTCGCAGGTTCACCTCAGTGGGACCCCGGTACACGCTATGTATCGATGCAGTCAGTACGCTGTCCAACCGTGCATTCGACTCGCACTACGCGCACACTATCGCTGGTGTCGTCCGGGACATCAAGACCCCTCCTCACCTCTCGCTGTCCAGTATGCTGCGCTCGAGAACCATATGGATTCCCGAGTTGGTGGCATATTCATACACGATCTTCCCGGGAGGAGCAGCTGCCTCAGAAATCAATAGCCTCGCCGCCCTTGTGCTGGGACTCCCGGGATGGCTGATCCTTCCGCTACTGATCCTGGCTCCGTCCTGGCTGGTTCTGCCGGTCTTCTGGCTGTTGGTCACCCTGGGGATCTTCTACGTTGTGCTGCCACAGCGAGCATGGGGATGGATGAAGGCTAGGGTGACCCGATTGTGGACCACCGCCAGAAACCGGGCCTGAACAGCGTTCCTGCCGGAGGTCATGAGAATCCTCCGGCAGGAACTTGTGTACTGTCAAGCCCTGGATTCCCGCCTGCGCGGAGAAACACCCCTCGCCTTGGACAAAAGGGCTCGGGGGAATGACAGGACAACCCAGCCCTAACCGATCACGGCCTTCTCGACAAGGAGCTCGCCACGGGCGAAGCGGCGGAAGTTGTAATGCTCGATATCGATGCTTGGCTTGCCGTCGGCGACGTACTCGGCCAACAGTCTGCCGACAATCGGACCCATCATGAAGCCATGTCCTGAGTAGCCGTTGGCCTGGAAGAAGCCCGGGACCTCGTCGATCGGACCGAGCACGGGGTGGGCGTCGGGTGAGACGACGTAGTAGCCTGCCCATTGGCGCATGAGTTTGACGCCGGCAAGGCGCGGCACGATCTCGGTCGCCTCCCTGGCGAATTTGGTGAGGAACTCGAACGTGGAGTCGAGGTCAGTGGCGTCCTTGTCGTCATTGTCGGTACCACCAACGACATTGCCTCGGTGCGTCTGCAAATAGTAGAGTGAGCCCTTGACCAGCATGGGGCCCAGGAACTGCTCGAGAGGCTCAGTCGCCATGATCTGGTGCTTGTCGAGGCGGTATGGCAGGTCGACGCTCAGCAAGGCTGCGACAGCTTTTGACCCCGGTCCAGCGGCGTTGACGACGTTCTTCGTCTCGATGTTGCCCTGAGTAGTGTGTACAGTAAACGTGTGAGCGGGGGTCATCTCCAGCTGAAATACGTGTGTCGTAGTCAGGATGTCCACCCCCAGGCGCCGCGCAGCCTGCGCGTAACCGGTGACAGTGTCAAAGGGGAAGGCCATGCCGTCCTTGTCATACCACTGGCCGGCAAGGAAGGAATCGGTGTTGAGCGACGGACAGATCTCCTTCGCCTCCTTGCGGTCGATGATGCGGCTCATGACGCCGTGCTTGTTCTGGAATGCGACGTTCTGCTTCGCCTTCTCCACGAGTTCCGGCGTGTCCCACAGGAAGAGATAGCCGCACGCCCTGAAGTGGATGTCGTACCCCAACTCGTCGGACATATGCGCCCACATCTCCTCGGCTTCCCGAAGCAGGACGATCTGATCAGGTCCGGTGAACTGGGCGCGGATGCCTGAACCGCAGCGGCCGGTAGAACCACTGCCCAGGTAGCACTCTTCCAGGACAGCGACATCCTTGTAGCCCCTCTTGGCAAGTTCGTAGGCGATGGCGAGCCCTGAGATGCCTCCACCTATAATGACGCAATCGTACTTACTTCTCATCGTCCGCCTCCACGCCCTTTACGAAGAAACCGATGGGGACAGGATCGACTGGCGGACGTGTCGTGGGGGTCATGATCTGGTCGAGCGTCCGGCCCGTTTCGCGCGCGAGGATCTGTGCGGCAAGCAGGATACAGGTCTTGCCCTGGCAAGGCCCGAGGCCGAACTTGGCGTAACGCTTGAGCGACTGCAGGTCGGCATAGCCTTCGTGGATGCCGTCTTTGATCTCCTGCACTGAGATGTCCTCACACCGGCAGGCAATCGTCTTCTCGTCTTCTCTTGTCATGTCGTCACCCCACTCTGATGTTGCGCACCTGCTCACAAAGAGCAGGATCGTCGAACTCGACGGAAATGAGCGACGACCTGCTGACATTGTCGGCAGCCAGCACGAACTTCACCGTTGCGCTTCCCAGCGAAGCTCCGTCGCGACCGAGCAGTGTGACCGTGCCACCCTTGACCGGCAGCGGCAGGTACTCGTACGGAACGGTGACAGACGGCTTGGCCTTCGACTTGTCCTGGATAAAGATGGCAAGACCGGGGCAGACCTTGAGGCAGCTCATACATCCGGTGCACTTGGCAAAGTCGACATGCGGGATGCCATTGATGCCGTCCATGATGACGGCGTCGAACTTGCAGGCGCTGACACATGGGTTGCAGGGGATCTCCTGGATGCACTCGATGACAGCGACTGGTCCCTTCTTCTCGCGCTCTTCGGGAGGGAGAAAACCGTTCTCGCGCAGATACGTGATATCGATGATTCCGGTTTCAAAGTGGCTCATTCGAGCACCTCGACGCATTTGAGTCCAATACAGATCTTGACGCCGAACGGTCCGGCACGGAGGTCGTCCAGGTTGTGCCTCGTCTCCTTCTGTTCTTCGACCGGCACATCCATATGTCCAAGGTCGTACGCGGCCTGGAGTCCTGCGATCTTGCCTTCCATCATGGCAGTGGAGGCTTCTTCGATGCCGGAGGCGTCACCTGCGGCAAAGATGTCGGGATTGCTGGTACGCATCGCCCAGTTGCGCTTGGCGACCCAGCCGCCCAGTTCGCCCGTATAGGCGAGGTCCAGGTTTGCCTGCTCGAGCAGTTCGGTCGAGGGTTTGAGCCCCGCCGACAGACAGATCGTGTCACACTCGATACGCTGTTCGGTGCCGGGAATCGGTTGCCACTTCTCGTCGACCTCAGCGATAATCGCCGCTTCGACGTGGTCGGTGCCAACGGCTTCCAGCACGGTATGACGCGTCATGATGTGGACGCCGTTCCGGGCGATCTTGCTCGCATGGACGAGATACCCGCCTACCCGTGACGCGCCCTCGATGACCGCCACGACCTCGATGCCGGCCTGCATCAGCTGGTAGCTGACGATGAGGCCAACGTTGCCCGCGCCGACCATAAGGACCTTGTCGCCGGGCTTGATGCCGTAGACGTTCATCAGCGTCTGCGCGGCTCCTGCCCCGAAGACACCCGGCATATCGTTGTTCCTGAACATCAGCATTTTCTCGGCTGCGCCTGTGGCGACGATGACCTTGCGGGGGTGGAAGAGGACCGCATGGTCCTGGTCGGCGGCACAGACAGCGCCCTGGAACCACCCAAACGCAGTAAAGCCACTATAGACTGTGATGTTGGGCGTGGCTGTCACCTGCTCAATCAGCTTCTTCGCGATGGTGACGCCGCGCGTCCCGGCGTTCTCGTTCGCCGAGCCGAAGAACTTGTGCGTCTGTTTGACCAGCTGACCACCCAGCTGCGGATTCTGGTCCAGCAGTATAACGTCGGCACCGGCTTTGGCCGCCCAGAGAGATGCTTCCAGACCCGCCGGCCCGCCGCCGATGACCAGAACTTCTGCACTCTTCTCCTTCACTCCCTTCATGGCAGCCTGCACGTCAGGAAACTTGCCGTCACCGTGCTGTGTTTCGACGTCCATCCCATCCTGGACCTGCAGGACGCAGGTACGTGTATTGGGGATGCCGTCGACGCGCATCATGCACGACGAGCACTTTCCGATAGCGCAGAACATGCCCCTCGGGCGATAGAACCGGGAAGAGGTGCTGTACTGCTTCACGCCGGCCGCATACAGAGCCATCGCCACTGTTTCCTGGGGATAGGCGGTGATTTGTCTGCCGTCGTACGTGACGTGCACAGGGTTTTCCCGGTTCCACGCAAGGATCGGATGCGTGGCAATGCGATTGTCTTCCACTTTTTTCACCTCTCCGATGCGAATTGATTTCCTACGCATGCAGTATAAAGCCACACGCTTTTTTTTCTACAGGGCAGTGAAAAAAACGACAAGCTTCGGGAGACACGACGATGCCTCCAGCCGCATCAAACAAAGGCTCAATGAAGTGTCGGCCCCGTCGAGGTTCCGGGTTGGCGGTGAGACTGATATTGCATTTTTCTCTACATCTATCAATATGGTGACGAACCACAGTGCCAGGAGGCACAACAGAAAATACAGACTCCGACAAAAGGGTACGGCAGCACAGGCTCTACCGAAAAAGCTCGTACACGGTATCGATCTCACCACATTCGCGCGAGAAACAGGAGGTAAGAGAATGAGAAAGACCGTATCAGTCCTACTGGTTTGTATGCTTGCCACAGTGCTCTTCCTTTCCGGCTGTGCCAAGAAGACCGGTGACACCGGACCCATCCAGATAGCGCTGCAAGCTCCCATTACCGGTGATTATGCTTATGAAGGTCAAATGGCGAAACAGTCGGTCGAAGTTGCCACCGAACTCATCAACAAAGCCGGCGGCGTCCTGGAACGTCAGATCGCAGTCACGGTCGTGGATGATGGCTCCAATCCCAAGGACAGCGCTATCGCAGCACAAAAAGCAGTCTCTCTGAAGGTCGTCGCCGTCATCGGCAGCTACGGTTCGTCGGTCACCGAGCCAGCCGAAGACATCTACGAGAAGAACAAGATGGTCTCGGTGGGCTACGGCTGCACCGCCCTCCGCCTGACCGTGGACAAGAAGCCCAATTACTTCTTCAGGACCTGCGGCCGCGACGATGCCCAAGGCCTGTTCTTTGCCAAGTACGCTGTCGAAACGATGGGTGCCAAGCTCATCGCCATCATGCACGACAACAGCACCTTCGCCAAGGGCGTCGCCGAGGAAGCCAAGAAGGCCCTCCAGCCGTATGTTGACGCAGGGAAATGCAAGATCGTTTACTATGACGCCGTCACCCCAGGCGAGAAGGACTTTTCGGCTGCCGTCACCAAGCTCCGCAACACCAATCCCGACGTCTGGTACTACACAGGCTACTATACCGAAGCCGGTCTGCTGGTCCGTCAGGCGCGTGACGCCGGTCTGACCTGCCCGTTTATCGGTGGAAACGCCGCTATCAACGACGATTTCATCAAGATCGCTGGAATCGACGTCGCAAAGGGATGCCTCATGACGCAGGAACCCCTGGTCACCGACGTCACAACCGCCATCTCTGAGCAGTTCCGTACGCTGTACAAGGAGAAGTTTGGCGACGTTCCGTCCAGCCCGTGGCCGGTCTACGCTGCTGACGCCCTGTACGCCATCGTCGGTGCCATCAAGAACGCGAACTCCATTGAATCAGACCCCATCGCCATCGCCATGCACACCAACATGACCGGCGTGGAAGGCGTCACTGGCGCCATCAAGTTCACAGCAATTGGCGACCGCGAGGACGTCCCTTACAAGATGTACGAGGTTACGGCCGACGGCAAGTACGTCGTCCATCAGCCGTAGTCTCAATCCCTGATTGAAGCGAGGTCACCGTGGCAACGTTCTTTGAACAGTTGATTAATGGCCTTACCATCGGTTCGTTCTACGCGCTGGTAGCGCTGGGCTATTCGATGGTGTTCGGTGTCATGAAATTGATCAACTTTGCTCACGGTGACCTCTTCGCCCTGGGTTCGTATCTGGGCTACACCCTGCTGATCGCCAGTTCGTCCTGGGTGACGGTCCACTTCGGGCTCTGGGGAGGGATGGCCATAGCGATGCTGTTTGCCTTCACCGGCATCGGCCTCGCAGGCGTCCTGATGGAACGCGTCGCGTATCGTCCCGTCTATCCAGCAGGCCGACTCTCACTCGTCGTTTCTGCGCTCGGTATGTCCATCTTTCTCCAGAACGGCATTATGGCCATCTGGGGCTCCCGTCCCCAGGCTTATCCCGCCGCCGTCGTCCCTTCTACACGCTTCTCCCTCCTGGGACTGCCGGTGACCAGCCTGCAAGTCGTCATCCTCTTGATCTCATTCACGCTCATGCTGGCCATCTGGTTCATCGTCGAGAAAACGACGTTTGGCGCAGCCATACGGGCCACCGCGCTCGACCGCAGCACTGCAACACTGATGGGCATCGACGT
>DASVKR010000016.1:0-7233 GCA_036385275.1 Candidatus Cryosericum sp.
AACTGCTGGAGGAGCTGGAAACGGAGATCAAGTACGAGGGGTACATCGTGCGTCAGCAGGCGAAGGTCCGCGACCTCTCACAGCTTGAGGAATATGTGGTCCCGCAGGAGATCGACTTCGCGCTGGTGCCCTCCCTGTCCAGGGAAGGACGCGAACGCATGGTCGAGGCAAAACCACAAACGCTGGGTCAGGCATCCCGCCTCAGCGGTGTTCGCCCCGCCGACGTCGCCGTGCTGTTACACTACCTCCAGAACCGAAAGCGCGCCGCAAAGGGATCGCCAGAAACTCATAACGGGAGCTGACGGATCAGCGATTTCAGACAGGCGGCCGCCCCGCACAACGGATGGTCAGGCTCTACCGTCCCGCATAAAGCCCGGCAAGCCTGGACAGCTCCGAAAACAGCGCCAACACTGCAGTATTGTCGCCGTCGGCATTAGTGAAGATGATCGCGCCGATGCCCCGAGAGGGTTGCAGCAACACGAATGTGTCGAAGGTATCACACGTTCCGCGGTGCCAGCTCGTCAGGACGCCGCCGATCAGCTCCTCGTGCCATCCACTGCTGTATTTGAGGACCGGCTGGTGAAGACGCTGGATCTCCGCAGCTGACAGCACGCTCCCATCGATGTTCTCGAGTCCTGCGAGGTGCAGGCGAGCGAAGACACTGTAATCCAGGATGGACATGCTGACGTCGCCCGCCGGAGCGAGGACAGTGGGCACCCTGTAGTGATCCGACGGGTTGTGCGGCGTGACCCTGCCGTTCTTGATGCGGTGTCCCCAGGGTTCGCCGTCACCGGACAGGAGCGGCCAGCCATACGCAGCCCGTATCTTCAGCGGACCGAACACGCGCTGCTGCATGAGTTGCTCCCATGTCTTGCCCATCACCCGCTCGGCGATCGCGGCGGCCACGGTGTATCCAGCATTGGAGTACCGGTAGATACCTGCTGGGCCAAAGGGCGGTCTTGTCAGAAGCATGCGTGCAAATGCCTGCCGTTGCTGCGCCGGCGTCCCGGTGAAGGGGGGAATGGTCGCCCATTCGCGGTCCGTCGTGTAGCCTGCCAGTCCCGACGTGTGGGTCAGCAATTGCTCCAGCGTCACATCGCTGTATCGTGAATCCATGACGGATGCAATGGCGGGGAACGCCTCAGCCATCGTCATGTCCCAGCTGAGTTTTCCCTCATGGACGAGCGTGGACAGCATCGTGGCCGTCATCGCCTTGGTCATGGAGCCCAGATGGAACAGGTCCTGGGATGTGACCGCGTCTGTACCGCCAGCCTTGCGCACTCCGCCGGAAGCAACCTCGACGATCCCGTTTACGTCAATGACACATAGTTCGAGGGCAGGAAGATGATACGTTTCACGCAGGGTGATGGCGTCGCGCTGAAGAGTCGTCGGCCTCGCGGGAATGGCAATGTCCGCCAGGAGTCGAGTGGGAGCCTGTGCGCGCGAAACCGGCCCAGCGAAGACCACCGCTGCTGTGACCAGCGCTACAACCGCCATGGCTAACCCGATCCTTCGCCAGGCACTCCATCTTCGCATTTGCATCTATTCATTGTAGCACACACGGTGGTCGCCATTCCTTCATCGTCGTGCGTCTGGGCAGGTGCGGGCAGTCATCGAGAAGAGCTCTCGGGGTGAGCATGACATGCCACTGGTCTTCTGGCCGCAGGAGGGATTGGCCCCACTAGTCAGGACGGGGCGGTCGCTAGACTGGACCTCGAACCGACTATCGAGCTGGCATCCAAGCTGTTCGACAGCATCGTCCCTGCTCTGGCAACGGTCCCGACATTCCCGTTTGCCATTCACTAGCCCGGCAACAAGCGCTCTGTCTGAGCAGGCGTTGCTGCCGCGACGCTGGTGTTTCTCTCGTCAGGTCCACTCAGGATGCTTGGAGACTTCCAGAAGAACACCCTGGGCATAATCTGTTATGCTTGGGTTGAGGGAGAGTCAGGCCACGCAGCTTTTCAGCAGATATGACCAGAGCAATTTCAGTTTGCTCAGGTCATAGCTCGCATCTTTTCCACAGTGTTCGAAGAAAGCCAAGGTGTAATCCTTCTTCTGGATCAACTCACCCTGGTACTGCCCTGCAGCAGGGTCATAGCTGGTCCAACGAATTGCAGGCGGCTCCTCCCGACCGAAGTGGAGATCGAGAAAGCACTCGATGGCCACCGCTCGACCGTTCACATCTTCAAGAGCTTCTCCTGTCGGACCCATGGTTCTGAAACTGGTGAATTCAGAAAGGCGAGGGAGGACGGCCGCTCTCATGTTCGACGGAAGAGGCAGTGCCATGATGCGTTGAAATGCATCACGACCGGCAGTATCGTTATCAACAATGACGAGTATCTTGTTCTGGATCCCTATGGTCGAAAGCCCCTTGCAGAAATTGACCAAGTTGCCCGTCCCGGTAAATGGATAGTTATGAGACATGTCAACGAAACTGAAGAAATCTACTACATCGGGCTCGAGCAATTGCAGCGAGTGTTGAAGAATGGACGAGTCTGAGGAACCTTCGGTAACGATCAAGTACCTGTCAACACTCGCGAGCCCTTCGAACAGCTCCGATTCTTCGACCCAACCGCCCTCGACCACGTCACTGAATCGCCAGATTAAATCTTCGTTCAAATTCTTGGGATTCTCTCCCAACAGGCGTAGGGTCACGTAGGGATCAAGGTTCTCGAAGAATGCTCCTTCGTCAAGCGAGAGCGACTGTAGCTGTATGCCCGTTTTCGCGAACTCAGGGTTGTTGAGTATTGCTCGAGATGCGTACTCCCCCAGATCAAAATCCCCTGCGTCTTCTCCTGGAACAGCAACTTGATTCACTTCTACTGATGCCAGTGCCTTCTTGAATATCTCGAATGATGTCTCGGGAGTAGGGTAGTACTCGGGGGTTGATTCTATGCAATTCTGATAATGACAACCACAACCCTCGACGGTATAGCCAAGCAGATCAAGTCTCTTGATGACACTTCCCAACTTCCGAACGTATGCGGGCTTGGTTTCTGTGTGACCTTTTGCGTAGTAGTACGTTGCGGGAGCTATGTCTGTCTCCAGGAACAGCTTGGAGTGATTTCTGAAGAATTCATTCTTGCCCCAGTCAATCTCGAGGTGACCAAGCCCAAGTTCAATCATTGATCCCATCTTCTACCTCCCCGACAACGACCAGTATCGTTTAGCATATCGAGCTCGCCAGCCGAACCGGCGGCCGAACGTTCTGATGCATCAGGCAACATCATACAGTGTCAAGGCCATCTGGCGTGCTGTTAGACAAACTGCCAATGAACTTGCCGAAACCCATTCCAAGAAGAACCGAAGTTGCAGTTGGCGGAGGTTCCAGTCTGCTGGGAACCCCGAACGGTCCTCCGAACATGTACATTGACACCCCTCTCGACTGGCACAATCAGCATGATAGTCCATACAAGCCCTTCTCGCAAACGACTCGCCCCGGCACGTGTTCGTGCCACAAGGACCGGCGGAAGACAGTAGCGGGCACTGGCCCCTCTCTGTCTCGCCATTCTCGACCGGTCGCTACTGGTCTGGCCACCTGGGCAGGTGTTGTGCATTGCCGTGCTTAGCGTAGTATGAGGTGCAGCAGTTCACGTCGGAGGCAGCACATGGAATTTGCACTTGAGTTCGAGAGGAGCAGCGACGTCATCGGCGTAGCACGTTCACGTGGAGTGGAACTGATCTTCGATACGGGTCATGGTATCGACAAGCAAGGCATGTGGCCGATGGAGGTCTTGGCGGCGTCGCTGGGCGGATGCCTGAACCTGGATCTGGGAGCAGCGCTGCAGGAATCCGGCTATGCAGTCGACCGGCTGACGATGGCGATCAGCGGTCATCGTGACGACGACATCCCCTCGATCGATCGCATCGCCTGCCATATCGACGTCTGGTCTCCCGGCCTCTCGCAACCCGCAGCGGAGGAACTGCTTGCATATGCACTGGGGCGCAGTACTATCTACAATACGCTGAGCAAGGCGATTGAGCTCGATGTCACCACCACCACTCACACGTCGTGAACATAGCCGGACCCTTCACAGTCCAATAAGTGCATCTGGAAGCAATCCTGCTGTTATGGAGGTACGCATGACAAGAAGAACTATGGGGCTGATAAGTATTGTCCTAGTGCTCGTCATCGGTCTTGCGGCGCTGATCGCCGTTCCCGCTGTCCGTGCAGACACAACCGCACCTGTGAGTGCCGCAGACAAGGCTGCCACGGACGCCAAGCTGGCCGCACTCAAGACCCTTGGTCAGCAGGTCCGCGAGGCTGCCAAGGCTGTACAGGAGAAAGTCAAAGCCGCAAAGGCAACCGGCAAGGATCTTTCGGCATTCAAAGCGGGCATCGCGACTGCTCTCAAGGGCGGCCGGAATCTGCGCTTCAATGTTGCGCGGATGCGAAAGCCACAGCTTATCGCAGCCGAACGCACTCAGCTGAAAGGTGTCGAGGTTCGTGCCCGTGAGCTTAAGAAACAGCTCAAGGCCAAGATCGATGCCAAGGCTCCACAAGCCGAGATTGACGCGCTGAAACCACAACTCAAGACCATCATCGCCGAACGTGAGGCGCTCGTGAAGGCGTTCCGCGCTAGAGCACGCGCCCAGTTCCTGACCCGTCTGGATAACCTCATCACTGGGGCCACCAAGGAACTCACACTCCTGAACGGTCTCCTCGCCAAGCTTCCATAGCGACTGATCCATCCTGCAAGACCGGCGGGCGGGTGCCATGGCACCCACCCGCCTTCCCATTTCCGGGGAGCTCATGTATACTGTCGCCGTCTGCCACGTGCTGCAGTTGCCCACGCACGAGTGAAGGCGGGGACCCACAGCACTTGTTTGGCCACAGAGACGCACTCGTGCTATGATTTATTTGAGGTGGTGATGCCCATGAGAAGAAGCACTGTATTCCTGTTGGTTGTTCTGCTCCTGTTCATCGCTGGTTGCAGCTCCGGACCCATGCAGTCGCAAGAGGGTAACGTCAAGGTCACACTTCCGGCACGCCAACAAACGGTCACGTTCGTCAAACAGACCGACGGCTCGTGGAAGGGCAGTGTCCGGACGACCGGCAGCGCCCGTGCATTCGAGGCCACGGTCAGTTGGCAAGCGACGCAACAGTTGTCTCCCGATCTCCTGGCCTCTCTGGGGCAGGGCAACTTCATGACGTCCGCGGGAGCACCGGAGTTTGGGACGTTTGATCAGACTCTGGTGCTTGTCAGCGCAGCCTCAAATCCGCCCCCGGATGGCAAGGGAACCCTGCGTATCTTCATCACCAGCATGAAAGACGGCAGTCAGCAGGATATCGTCGACATCCCCCTGATCCTGCGCCTTCAACAGTGACGGGCAGCATCGGAACAACCGGACCGTCTCACTTGTCTAATCACCGTAGAAGCAGGTCCCTCATCGGACGCGGCAGCTGCAGCTGCCGCGTCCGATGAGGGACCTGCTTCTGCAAATGGTGACGGGAGGACCGTGCGTAGGCTCTCCCCTCACTGCATTTGTGCAGCTTTTGGGATATGAGTACGGACCTCACTGGATGACGATCTCAAAATACTTCCGTGACTCAGTCGATAATCGATGGATAGCCGTCTCGACCTGGGGCGAAAGAGAAAGCGTGAATTTTGATACATGGCAGTATTCTACGTCTCAGTATGGCGGTGGGATGGAGTACTTCAAGTAAGGAAAAGATCATCGCGTAATCTGAGATGCAATAGATGATACAAGCATGAGTGAAGTCTGCAGACTCTTCGGAGATATTGACGACTTCACTTATGCTATTCCTAAGAGAATTGAGGAGGAACCTTCATGTGGTCGAGACGATTATCCGCAGTCCTGATCCTGATCATGGTTCTGTCATGTGCTGGGTGCCTGAGATGGGAAGGTTACTCGAGTACCCTTGTGAAGTCATTCAAGAAAGACGTCATGCATGATTTTCCTGAGATACAGACGTTCCGCGTTGAATATTCTCCTCCAATGATTTCCTTCGATTTCAAAGTGAAGAGCGATACGAGCAAAGAGAAAATCATACAGATTTTCAAGCAAACACGGACATTCTTCAAGAGCGAAGAATTCCAGAAGGAATTTTTCGGGATGTACTTTACGGAGTTCAAGGAATCAGGCTCTGGTGATATAAAACATTACCCAGAAGTGGCTATAGCCTTTGATACTGATGGGGATAAAGTAGCAAATTACGGATACAAATCAGTATATGAAACCATTATCGATCCAGCAAAGGGAAATAGGATTATCAATTACGAAGTTTGGATCCTTCAAAAACAAGATGAGAGTTACGAAACAGTTGACTACTAGGCTTAGTTGATGGAGTTCATCCGCTAGACAGAGGATGTGACCGGCGGATGTGCAATCCAAGTGCAGTGAGCTTAACTGAAAAGTCATATGTTCACGTTATAACTGCCACACCCGATGAGGGACCTGCTTCTGCAAATGGTGACGGGAGGACCGTGCGTAGGTCCTCCCGTCACTGCATTTGGTAACCGGCGTCCCTTGTCACGCCGGTTACTGTCAGAATCCGAGTCTCGCTTATGGCAACTCGAGGTGGCAACAGTCCGTCAGCACCGCGGCAAGGTCGTCCTCCGACCCACCCGGGTATGACACATCAGGGATCAGGTGCCACGATTCGACGTGCTCCACCGACTCGCCGGGCTGTAGCGTCCGCAGGGGAGACAGCGTCTCCATCTCCAGCATGAAGTCGGTCGTGTAGCTCTCGTAGTTCACGCCGAAGTCTGGATATGTCTCCCCCGGAACAAAGGGGAAACGCTTGATGAACAATGAATGCCGGTTGAAGTACGCAGACCAGCCAGCCTCGTTTGTGATGCCCAGCTTGAACGGCGGTTTGGCTGTCGGGTCCTGATGCAGCACGACAAACCGGTCGCCCCAGTGAACGCGCGTGTCATCCATGCGGGCGTAGGGCCACAGGGCAACACAACGGTTGGGCAGCAACCCGATATCGACGCGTGTCTGCGGGATGACCTCAACGCCCCCGGGCGCCATGACGGTGATAGCCCAGACAGCCAGCCGGACCGGCCACAGTCCCCGGTTGGTCAGGCGATGCGTCACGATCGCGCCCGTACCGGTCGGATCCAATGACACCTCTAGTTCCTTCTGGATTCCTGTCGCCGCTTCAACTGGCGGTTTCAGAAGGATACTGCGTTCCCCATCGTCGAACGGAACCGGAGCGTTATCCGGCTGGTACGTCCGCGGACTGGCCTCGGGGCTGTGCCACAG